>JAUNVD010000079.1:0-3754 GCA_030537855.1 Tissierellia bacterium
TAATTTTTGCTTTTCTAGCCACATCCTCCATAGTTGTTTTTGGAAAACTTTTTATTAAAAATACTTCTTTACATGCGGTACATATATTTAATTTTCGTACATGTGCAGGTAATTTCCTATTTTTACACATGTTAAATCCTCCTACAAGTCTAATATTTTCTAATAAAAAATGAGCTGATATAGAAACAACATATTTTCATATACCAAGCTCATTTCTATAATAATACTAACCTAATGAAACACAGCATAATTTAAAAAATCATTGTAAAATTATTTTTATATGAATGCTTAATTTCTTGAAGATATTGATTTGACAAAATTCCATTTTTTGCAAATTCATAAAGAAATCAAAATTTTATATTTGTGCGGTATTTGCCTAATTAACTAAGTTGTTTAATCTTGGAAAGTTCTCTTTGTTGCATAATAAGTCCCACAACAATCATAGTAAAATCAACAACAGGTTCTGCCCACCAAACAGCTGTATCTCCAAATACTTTTGGTAATAGAAGCATTGCCGGAACAAATAATATAAGTTGTCTTAACATAACAATCTTTCCGGCTTTCTTCCCATCCCCAATTGCCTGAAAAAAAGTGATTGTCATAACCATTACTCCATATAAAATAAAGACACTGTAAAACATTCTAAAATGATTCACTCCTTCAGCAATAATTGAAGCGTCTACATTAAATGCGGATAAAATTTGACTAGAGAATAATTGAGCAGGTATCCAAAAAATGGCTGCAAGCACTAATCCTCCAAAACAAAACACCTTCATCGCCTGTCTTACTCTGTCATATTGTTTGGCTCCAAAGTTTGTACCGACTACCGGCTGTAATCCTTGACTCATACCCCATAATGGAATAAATGAAAAAGCATAAATTCTAAGGGTAGCTGCCATTAAAGTTCCTGCGGTATCGCCTCCATAAGCAAAGGCTTGTTTATATAAAAGCGTCTGTTGAATCATAAAAAATACTTGCATAATCATAGCGGAAACACCTACACCGAACATTTCCTTGTAGATATCTTTTTCTTTGCGAATTCTACCTATTTTGACATTCTCACTTTTGTTTCTAAAGTAATATAAAGTAACCATTGCCTGAATGACCTGTGCAATGACTGTTGCTATTGCTGCACCTTCAATGGCATATTTTCCCATGGCTTTCATAAAAATAGGATCTAATGCAATATTGATAAATGCTCCAAGTGCCATGATTCCCATTGCTCTTTTCATCAGTCCTTCTCCACGCATCACCATGTTTGCTGATTGTGTAAAATTAACAAATATGGAGCCTAAAAATAACACTCTTAAATATCTAACACCTAATTCTTTAATCTCTCCGCTGGCACCTACTAAATCAAGGAAATATGGAGCAAGAAAAATTCCTCCTAAAGTAATGATTACAGAGAACAAAATCACCCAATAGATCAGGTTTCCCATAATCTTATCTACCGTTTCCTTATCTCCTTTGCCCAATGCTCTTGATAAGATGGAAGCACTCCCAACGCCAAGCAAAGTAGATGTACCGCTGTTAAAAAATGTCAATGGTAATGCAACACCGCAAGCGGTCATTGCATTTTGCCCAATGATATTTCCGGCAAAGATTCCATCCATGAGAGGGTACAGTCCAATTACCAACATTCCAATCACTGCGGGAATAGATAATTGGAACATAAGTGATAAAGGTGTTTTAGTCAACAATTGTTCTTTCATGTTTTGTTTCATTTAATATATCCTCCCTTAATCATTTAATTTCCACTGAATAGCTTTTTCTCTTTGCTCTATAAACTTTTTATATATTGAGGATGATTTAATCAAATCATCATGAGTTCCTACATCCTCAATACTTCCTTCATCCATTACAATAATCTGAGCAGAATTTTTAATTGTTTCAAGTTTATGGGCAATCACTATTACAGTCTTATCTTTTAACAAATCGTTAAGAGCAGCTACAAGCTCTTGTTCATTTTCAGGATCTACACTTGAAGTAGCCTCATCCAGTATAACAATTTTACTTGGCTTAAGCATTGCTCTTGCAATAGAAATTCTCTGTCTTTCTCCTCCCGATAAGTTTGAGCCGCCTTCTTGTAAAATGGTTTTATATCCATCCGGAAGTGCCATAATAAAGTCATGACATCTTGCATGTTTTGCAACCTCAACAATCTCATCATCTGTAGCATCAGGATTTCCAAATGCGATATTGTTTTTCACTGTATCATCAAATAAATAAACATCTTGGAAAACGAAACTGAAATTAGACAATAGATTATCATATCTATAATCTTTTACATTTGTACCATCAATAATTATTTCGCCACTATCTACATCCCAAAATCTTGCTATCAAATTGCATATAGTACTTTTTCCACTTCCAGATGCTCCAATTAATGCTGTTGTTTTTCCTGATGGTATAAAAGCATTTACATTCTTAAACAATTTTTTACCATCATAAGAAAAATCGATGTTTTTTAAGTGTATATCAGAATTTTTTATAGTTACTTTTTGTCCCTCACTAATTGTTTTTATATCTCTAAGTTTTGTAATTGCATCAAGATTTTGAACTGCAATTCCTCTTAAGTTCTGCATACTTCCTGCCATCTCAAAACCTGCAAAAACGATAAAACTTGAAACAATAAGCATTACTGTTTTATATGGCTCTAATTCTCCATTACTATATCTTAGAATTGAGCTGAAAATAATTGCACACATACCTAATTTAAATACAAGAAGAAAAATTAAATTTACTGGGACAATTACTTTTTCAACATTAAAATATCCCTTTCTGTTATCGCTGATACTTTTTTCTAACTCTTTAATCATTTCTTTGTTTTTACCAAAAGATTTTATTACACCGATACCTTTTACAAATTCTAACATTTTTGCATTTAACTCTATTTTTAATTTTTGCAAATGTTTTGTTAGTTGGTCCGCTTTATTTTGAAAAATTGCATTAATCAATAATCCAATTATTAAAGTTACTATAATAATCACTCCTGAAACAAAATCAAAAGGAAGCATAAAACAGGCCATAATAATAGTTTGTATTATACCTACAAACATCATTTCAATAATATTTACACCTACTGTTTCTAATTCACCTATTACGCTTGTTAAACCTCCTGAAATGTCTCCCAATCGGTTAGAGTTGAAGTATCCCATATTTACTTGTTTTAGTTTATCTCCAATATATAGTCTGTTTTCTGCACCCAAATTATAAGTTGCTATATATTTGTTACGATCAGCCAAATATCCAAATATTATTTTACCTGCGACGCTAAGTACAGCTATCCCAAATACTACATAGACATCATTCATTACAACTTCTTTTTGTTTAAATAATTTCTCAAAAATTTTAAGTAAGAAAAACAATATTGCTCCCAGTGAAATGCCTTCAAATATACTTTTTACAACTTCAAAAACTATCATTCGAGTGAATTTTTGAGATTCTTTTCCCGCAATACTGTATAGCTTTTTTAAAAGTTCTCTCATTTATATCCCCTCCTCATTTAAGTACACACTATTATGTGCATTCCACATCTTGGAGTAGGTTTTACTACTTTGAAGAAGTTCTTGATGTGTACCTTCTGCTTCAATTTTGCCAGAATTTATTACAATAATTTTATTCGCATGAATAATTGTTGAAAGCCTGTGAGCAATCATAATAACGGTCTTATCTTTTACTAAGGCATCAATAGATTTTTGTATTTCAGCTTCATTATCTGGATCTGAATATGCCGTTGCTTCATCAAGAAGAA
>JAUNVD010000079.1:3854-5282 GCA_030537855.1 Tissierellia bacterium
ACATAAGTTACAATATCCATATTTCTTTCAAGAGAAATATCATTTAAATCTACATTTCCAATTCTTATTTTTCCAGAATCAATATTCCAAAAGCCAGCAATTAGTTTTGCCAAAGTCGATTTTCCTCCACCAGAATATCCAACAATAGCTGTAAGTTCCCTTTCCTTTGCAGTAAAGGATAGATTTTGGAATATTTTTCTATTTTCATCATAGCTAAATGTAACATTATCAAAAGTTACATCATATGAATTTATTTTCTGTGATGCATTCCCTCTCTTTAGTTCAGGAAGTTCCATAACTCTTTTTATCTCTTCAATTACCACTTTTATATTTGCCATAGTATCTAAATGACTCATAGCTTTAATAAGTGGTTTATAAGAAGCATAAGACAATAAAACACACATTATCAAAGTGCCTACATCAACAGTTCCTTTCATAAATAAAAATAAAGAAGTGGGAAGTACAAACATTAGAGTTGATGGCAATACTTCCATAGCTGCTGTCATATAAAAGCAAACGCTTAGATACCAATCCAGCATACTATTTTTATTTCCTTCAACTGCATTAACAAATTTATCATAGGATGATGCAGATTTGTTAAAAGCCTTAATAATATTAATCCCACGAATATATTCCACTACTGTAGTATTCATATTTTTAGATGCTTCTTGATAACGCTTTGATTTTTCTTCATATCCACCCATCATAAGCATTGAAAATAACAAGCCTAATGGTAATGTTATTAAATTTGCAAGACCTATTCTCCAGTCCATAACAAATATAATTATTAACAAAACTATGGGAATAATTATATTTGCAATAACTTCGGGTATAACATGAGCAATTGGTTGTTCCATCTTGTTTAAAGTTTCAACCATAAATTGTGTCCATTCTCCACTTCCTTTTCTTTCTATTGTTCCCATTGGAAGTTTACTAAATTTCCTTACTAATTTTTTTCTTGAATCTTCAATAACACAGAATGCGAGATTATGTGAAATCAACGTTGATAATGTATGAAATACTACACTTCCAATCAATCCAAGTAATATAATAATTATCTGTTTACTAAAAATCATAAAGTCTTTAGTTCCATTTGCTATTTCAGTTACAATATTTGCTGTCGCAAAATATGGTAACACACTGCAAATAACACCTATTATGGCTATAAATATTGACAAAACAATTTTTCCTGCATGTCTTTTCATTATATTCATAGTATCACCTCTCATATTCCATTGAATTTAGTAATGCATTTATATTCTTTAGATAATAATCTTCTGCAATTCTTCCATCTTCAATCTTTATTACTCTATCGCAAATCTTTGCAATAAACTCTATATCATGAGAAATAATCAAAAATTTTGTTCCTAAATCTCTTTGTTCTCTAATTAGTTTCGCTACTTGTTCCATGCTTTTATAATCCAATCC
>JAUNVD010000018.1 GCA_030537855.1 Tissierellia bacterium
AACCCAACTCTTTCTTATGGTTTTACGGTGTGGGTAGCCATAAAGCAAAAGAAAGGAAGGAAGATGAGTAAATATAAGGAAATTGATCAAGAAGTTCGACGTGGAAAAGATGGATCCCAAGAGGATTTAATTAGGTTGATGGAAAGATTTCATCCATTGATTTTATCTTCCATCGAAAAGTATTGTCCATTGATTGGGGAAAGGGAAGATTTGATTCAAGAAGGAAGGATTGTTCTTTTAGAAGTGGTAAAGGAGTATGATCAAAAGCTAAAAATTCCCTTTGCTGGCTTTTTAAAGGCAAGGTTACGATTTTTTTATTTGGAAAAAGGAAGAGAGCTTATGGAAGAAAAGCCTCTTTCTTTAGATTATCCTGGGGAAGAAGGCCAAACTCTTTTGGAAAGTTTGTCGGATGGAAAAATACTGGAGGATTTTTTTGTTACTATGGAAAATTCTAAGGAATTAAGAATGGCCTTGGAAACTTTAACTCCAAGACAGCGATTTGTTATTGAAGGATATTATTTAGAACATTTACATATTTCTGAAATAGCAGGTTTTATGGGGGTAAGTACTTCTACTATTTATAATACGAAAAGGAGGGCATTGGAAAAGTTAAGGGAAGAGTTAAAGGATTGTTTTTATCCATAAAAAAAGAGAGCTTTACGGCTCTCTTTTTAAATACTTTCCCAAAATCCCCACCATTTTCCCCAGTTGTTTTGACTCATATGACCAGGGCATATTTTTCTACTAGCATCGTAATGACGGACAACCCTTGTTTTGGAAAGTCCATATCTTTCCATTAGTTCTCGAATAAGGATTTTCGCATATTCATAGGTTTTTTCCATATTATTTCCTTTGTTGATACAAAGTTCGATTCCAATGGAATTGGCATTGGTAATTCCGTATTTTCCCCGTCCATCTCCACAATGCCATGCAGAGTTGGCTTGTTCAATAATTTCCAAAATCCCTTTTTCATCTACAAAATAATGGGCAGATGCTCCTCGGTAGGCATTGTTAAAGTAATGGTAGTGAGCCATGGCATCGGCTCCAGGACTTGGATTTCCTGTATCATGGATCACAATATAGCGAATTGAGGAACCTTTTCTAGATGCATAATTTCTTTTTACTAATTTTTTTCTTAGATTCATGGAAACTCCTTTCTCTTTCATTGATACCCTTTTAGATATATTTTTTCTCTTATACCATACATATGAAGTTTTCTCCCTTTTTTACTAGTCTTTCGTGGTATAATTATTTTCATGAAAGGGTGGTTTCTTGATTTCATATCGTTTTAATAATATAAAAATTCCTATATCCAAGTTGTGGAAAGAGGATTTGGAAAAGTTTGTGGAAAAAAACCTCTCTCTATCTCCTAATTCTTATTCTTTAGAATTATTAAAAAGGAGTGTTGATTTACGTCGTGGGAGAAGGGATTTTATTTGTCATATTGTCATTAAGGTGGAAAATCCTATTTCGAAAAAAATAATAGGGAAGAATCATGGTCAAGTATATACTTTTAGAGATTATTCTTATGATGGATTGGAAAAGACGATGAATCCCATTGTTGTAGGTGCAGGGCCTGCAGGTCTTTTTGCAGCATATTCCTTGGCTCTACGTGGGGCAAATCCTGTGGTTATCGAACAAGGAAAGCCAGTGGAAGAAAGAATTCATGATGTGGAGAAGTTTTGGGAAACGGGGAACTTAAATTCTTCTTCGAATATCCAATTTGGGGAAGGTGGAGCAGGTGCATTTTCTGATGGAAAACTCACAAGTCGTTCTAAGGATCCAAGGATTACAGAGGTCTTAAAGGTATTTGTGAAACATGGTGGGCCAGAAGATATTCTTTATGTGAATAAACCTCATATTGGAACAGATCTTTTACGTAAGGTCATCGTTAATATACGTAAGACGATTCTTTCTTTAGGAGGACGGTTTTATTTTAACCATGAGGTGGAAGGTCTTCTTATTGAAGGGACTCAAGTTGTTGGGGTAAAGACAAAAGAAAGAAATTTTCATTCTAATACTATAATTTTAGCTACTGGTCATTCTGCAAGACATTTATTTTATGCTTTGGAAGATGTGGTAGCTATGGAAAACAAACCTTTTGCTGTGGGACTTCGTATTGAGCATCCTCAGTTTATGATTAATGAAGTACAGTATAAGAAGGATGCTCTTATTGAGGAGATTCTTGGAGCAGCAGATTATCATTTAACTTGGGGATGTAAAGAAGAAAATCGTGGAACCTATACTTTTTGTATGTGTCCAGGAGGTCTTGTAGTAGGAGCAGCTTCAGAAGAAAATCACTTGGTGGTTAATGGAATGTCCTACCATGCTCGAGATTTAAAAAATGCAAATTCTGCACTATTGGTCACTGTAGATGAAAGGGATTATGGAAAAGAACTTTTTGCTGGTATAGAGTTTCAAAGAAAACTTGAAAAAAAGGCTTTTGATCTTGGTGGTGGGGGATATATTGCTCCTGTTCAATCTGTTCCTTCTTTTTTAGGAAAAGATCATAAGATGATGACGAGTCCTACTTATTTACCAGGAACGAAGGAAAGTGATTTAAGGTCTTTATTTTCTACAGATTTAGTGGAAAAACTACAAATGGCTTTAAAGGAAATGGATCAAAAATTACCTGGCTTTGGAGGGCCTTTAGGTACTCTTACTGGAGTGGAAAGTCGATCTTCTTCTCCTGTTCGATTGTTACGAAATAGGGATATGGAATCAGTTAATGTGAAGGGACTCTATCCTATTGGAGAAGGAGCTGGATATGCTGGGGGAATTATGTCATCTGCTGTTGACGGGTTAAAGGTAGCAGAGAGATTATGGGAAGTATCTAAAAATAAAAAGGAGAAGTTATGCTAACTATTAAGGATAAAAAACTAGATGGTGTTTCACTTAAAGATCTAGGAGAAAAATATGGTACACCACTTTATATTTATTCCGGGTCTTATTTGAAGAAACGACTTAATGAATGGAAAAGAGATTTTCTAGATAGGTATGATCATGTTCGTGTATCTTATGCTTCGAAGGCTTTTGCCTGTATAGGTATTTATCAAATGATGGAAGAAATGGGATTTGGTCTTGATGTGGTAAGTGGGGGAGAGATTTTAACAGCAAGTCGAGCTGGATTTCCTATGGAAGAAGTGGAGTTTAATGGGAATAATAAGACTTTAGAAGAATTGGAACTTGCTGCAAAGGTAGGGGTAGGAAGAGTTATTATTGATTCTTTTGATGAATTACCTTTATTGGAAGAAGTGGGGAAAAAATATAATGTGGTCTGGAAGGTTTTAATTCGAGTAAATCCTGATGTTGAAACAGATACCCATGCTGCCATTTCAACTGGGCATTTACATTCCAAGTTCGGAATTCCTTTAAAGGATGCTCTTCTTAAGGAAATTTTAGAATATATTAAGAATTCTCAAACCATTGGATTTCAAGGGTTACAATTTCACGTAGGGTCTCAACTTTTTGATCAAACACCATATTTGGATGCATTGGATAAAGTGTTACCTTTTGGGGAAGTGATTTATAAAGAATATGGACTTGAAGTTAAGGAGATTAATATTGGAGGTGGCTATGGGATTGTTTACACTTCTGAAACTCCTATAACCATTCGTGACTTTTTTGATCCGATTATGGAAAAGATAGAGGAATTTTTTAAAGAAAAAGAACGACCTTTGATTTCTGTAGAACCTGGGCGTCATATGGTGGGAGATTCTGCTATCACTTTATATCAAGTAGGTTCAGTAAAAAGATTGGAAGACCATACCTTTGTAGCAGTGGACGGAGGTATGGGAGATAATCTACGTCCTTCCCTTTATGATGCAAAATATTCTTGTGCCTTATTAAAAGAGGAAGGGGAGTTGGAAGAAGTAGAAGTTGTAGGTAGGTTTTGTGAAAGTGGAGATGTTTTAATCGAAAAAGCCATGTTACCAAATCCTGAAAGGGGAGATTATTTAGTAGTCTTTTCCACAGGAGCTTATCATTTTTCTATGGCAAATAATTATAATCGTGTTCCTGTACCTCCAGTTCTCCTTGTGGAAGAAGGGGTGGTCAATGTTCTTGTTAAGGGGCAAAGTTTAGAAGATGTTCTTAGACGAGATCTTTCTTTAGAAAAAAATTGATAGATTTTTCGGACACTTAGATGTTTTATTACATTTAGGTGTCTTTTTTTATGTTGATTTCATATATGTATACTGATTTTATCTTACTATAGTATAATAAAGTTAAGAAGAAAATATATCAGATCAGGATTACATGAGGAATTGGTTCAAGGCTTAGTGTTAGAAATAATGAAGTCGAAAGGAGGAGAAAAATGAAAGTTAGAAAGTATATGGTATTTATTTTGGCCATTCTTATGGTACTTGGCTTTGCCATTCCAGGGTTTGCTGCAACCACAGGAGAAAAACATCAATGGCTTATTGACAAGGGGTATGTAAAAGGACGTTTGGACAATGGGGTTATTGATTATGCTTTTGAATCTCCCATAGAACGTGATGAAATCACAAAGATGATTGTTATCGTTATGGGAAAGGAAGGGGAAGCACCTGCCTATCGTGGAAAGCCCAGTGTGTTTAGTGATGTACCAAAAAATCATTGGGGCATTGGCGAAATTAATTTGGCTACAGAAATGGGTTGGATTGAAGGATATCCAGAAGGAGATTTTAAACCAGATAAACATGTAACTTTTGCCGAAGTATGTGCCATTCTTACTCGTGTGGACGATAGGTTTAAAAATATTGATACTACGACCTTAAAATGGCCAGATGGCTATGTGGATTTGGCAAGACAGTTTGGTGTCTTGGATGATGTGAAAAACATTTCTCCTAATTCTCCAGCAAAACGTGGACTTGCTTTTGAGATGATTTACAATGTGATTATTAAAAAAGATCCGAATCAAAAAGAAGACCCTGGGAAACAAGAAGATCTTACTGTAACCTTTGATCCCAATGGAGGAGTAGGAGGGCCACCGGATTTTACAGCGAAAAAAGACAGTGAGATTGACCTTTCCACCTTAACGGTTCCAACCTTTGGAGGAAAAATCTTTAAAGGCTGGAAGGAAAAAGATGGAGACGGTACAGTTTATACTGGAAAGTATACCATTAAAAAATCCATCACCTTAGTAGCTGTCTGGGAAGACCAACAAGTAGCACCGGAAAAGGAATATAAGATTACTATACCAACGGGAATGGAAAAATATATTCAAGTTTCAGTTCATCAACAAGATGGTAGTGATGTGGACAAATTTACGGCAACCAAAGGACGTCCAGTAACCATTCGTCTATTCCCACCAAAAAATAAAGTAGTGAAAGATTTCAAAGTCACTGGAGCAAAGTCAAAGAAAGTGGGAGAGGGTTACTATGTCTTTGTTATGCCTGATAATGATGTAGATATTTCTATGAATTTAGAGTGGTATTATACGAAGGCAGCTTTAAATGAATTGATTAATAAGTTGCCAGAAAAATATATTGCTGATCCAGATGTAACCAATGAATATGCAGATTACGAGATTGAAAATGAAATCAAAAGGGATGTTTTTGGTGGTAAAGATATAGGTGTGAAAATGACTACCTACCTTAGAGGAGAATATAAGAACGGAAATGGGTTTTTTAACAAATATGAAGTTGTCTTTTTTTGGGAGGATGTAAGCTCAGATACAAAATATGTATACTATGAATCACTGTATAATTAAAGAGTGCTTTTTTCATGAATTACTCTTTTGGCAAAGAATTTTCTTTTACTCCTATTGGATGGAAACAAATATAAAAATAGAAGTCAATATAACATGAAGATTTCTGTACAAAAGACATTTAGATGTTTTATTACATTTAGGTGTCTTTTTTTATGTTGATTTCATATATGTATACTGATTTTATCTTACTATAGTATAATAAAGTTAAGAAGAAAATATATCAGATCAGGATTACATGAGGAATTGGTTCAAGGCTTAGTGTTAGAAATAATGAAGTCGAAAGGAGGAGAAAAATGAAAGTTAGAAAGTATATGGTATTTATTTTGGCCATTCTTATGGTACTTGGCTTTGCCATTCCAGGGTTTGCTGCAACCACAGGAGAAAAACATCAATGGCTTATTGACAAGGGGTATGTAAAAGGACGTTTGGACAATGGGGTTATTGATTATGCTTTTGAATCTCCCATAGAACGTGATGAAATCACAAAGATGATTGTTATCGTTATGGGAAAGGAAGGGGAAGCACCTGCCTATCGTGGAAAGCCCAGTGTGTTTAGTGATGTACCAAAAAATCATTGGGGCATTGGCGAAATTAATTTGGCTACAGAAATGGGTTGGATTGAAGGATATCCAGAAGGAGATTTTAAACCAGATAAACATGTAACTTTTGCCGAAGTATGTGCCATTCTTACTCGTGTGGACGATAGGTTTAAAAATATTGATACTACGACCTTAAAATGGCCAGATGGCTATGTGGATTTGGCAAGACAGTTTGGTGTCTTGGATGATGTGAAAAACATTTCTCCTAATTCTCCAGCAAAACGTGGACTTGCTTTTGAGATGATTTACAATGTGATTATTAAAAAAGATCCGAATCAAAAAGAAGACCCTGGGAAACAAGAAGATCTTACTGTAACCTTTGATCCCAATGGAGGAGTAGGAGGGCCACCGGATTTTACAGCGAAAAAAGACAGTGAGATTGACCTTTCCACCTTAACGGTTCCAACCTTTGGAGGAAAAATCTTTAAAGGCTGGAAGGAAAAAGATGGAGACGGTACAGTTTATACTGGAAAGTATACCATTAAAAAATCCATCACCTTAGTAGCTGTCTGGGAAGACCAACAAGTAGCACCGGAAAAGGAATATAAGATTACTATACCAACGGGAATGGAAAAATATATTCAAGTTTCAGTTCATCAACAAGATGGTAGTGATGTGGACAAATTTACGGCAACCAAAGGACGTCCAGTAACCATTCGTCTATTCCCACCAAAAAATAAAGTAGTGAAAGATTTCAAAGTCACTGGAGCAAAGTCAAAGAAAGTGGGAGAGGGTTACTATGTCTTTGTTATGCCTGATAATGATGTAGATATTTCTATGAATTTAGAGTGGTATTATACGAAGGCAGCTTTAAATGAATTTGCTGCTAAGTTACCAGAATCTTATAATGCAGGAGCAGGTGCAAATCATTACTATGCCGATGAAGAACTTTTGGAAGCCATTGAGAATACTGCTTTTGGTGGGCAAGATCTAGGTGTTAATGTCTATATAGATTATGAAACAGGGACTTTCAATGGAGATGATTATAGTTTCCAGTATTCAGTAATTTTTAAATGGAAACAGGTGGAATCAACACCAAGATCAATAATATATGGGAATTTATAGTATTCGTAAACATTTATGGTAATTATACGGTTTTTAAATATTATCTTAAATTTTTATGATGGAATATATTTCGCATTTCTTATTGTGGAAATATAAAGGAAGTAGGGTATCCTAAGCTAGAAATCTGTCAATGTTTTAGTATGGGTATCCTCCTTTTTCTTTAAGATAAAGAATTTGATTTTATTTCTGTGATATTAGCTATATGAAATCCAAATACTTTTTCCTAAAAATAGTGTTTAGTGTTGACTATTTCTCTATTCTATGGTATTCTTATACAGGTAAAATTATATGGTTATTTTAACCAAAATGAAAAGGCACCCCCTTACGGGAAGGGCCTTTTTATAAATGGAATTTTTTCCAGGAGGTGTTTTTATGGCAGATAGAGCTATTATGGAGTGCACAGAGTGCAAGCAACGTAATTATGTGACCTTCAAGAACAAAAAGAATACTAGCGAAAGACTTGAGCTTAAAAAGTATTGTAAGTTCTGTAAGACACATACAAATCACAAAGAAACCAAGTAAGGAGGATTGTATGGCAAATTCATCCGGAGCGGTGAAAAAACAAGATAAAGATGCGAAAAGCATGAAAAAGTACTTTCGTGGAGTACGAAGTGAGTTTCGCAAAGTCGTATGGCCAACAAAAAAACAATTACTCAATTACACTGGAGTTGTTATTTTAGTTAGTATCCTAGTAGCACTTGTGATTTATGGCCTTGATTTTATTATTCGAGGTTTATTAAGTTTGATTATTGGTGCTTAAAAATAGGGAGGTTATGAGTTGGCAGAGATTGGAAATCAAGATCGAGAAGCTCAGGCAAAGTGGTATGTCATCCATACCTATTCCGGTCACGAAAACAAGGTAAAAGCCACGATGGAGTCTATGGTAAAGAATCGAGAAATGGATGATTTGATTTTTGATATTCAGGTTCCCATGGAAGAATATGTGGAAATGAAAAATGGACAAAAGAAGGTGAAGGAACGTAAACTTTTTCCATCTTATGTACTAGTCAAAATGATAATGAATGATGAGTCTTGGTACCTTGTAAGGAATACTAGAGGTGTTACTGGCTTTGTCGGCCCTGGCTCTAAACCGGTACCCTTGTCTGACGAAGAAGTACGAGCTTTAGGTGTAATGGATAGTAAGGAAATTTATGGCGAATTTGAAGAAGGAGACATTGTTAAAGTTGTTTCTGGACCTTTTGAAGATTTTATTGGAACGATAGATTCTACGAATTACGAGAAAGGAAAAGCCAAGGTTTCTATTTCTATGTTTGGTCGAGATACTCTTGTTGAATTGGATTTTAAACAAATTTTTAAAGAGTAATATTTTTTTCCCGAAAGGGATGTACGAGTTCATTTAGTGGGAGGGAATACCCGCTATACCACATTTGAGGAGGCGTATTATGGCAAAGAAAGTCATAGCATTAGTTAAATTACAAATTCCGGCAGGAAAGGCAACCCCTGCTCCCCCGGTAGGAACGGCATTAGGTCCACATGGGGTTAATATTATGCAATTTACAAAGGAGTTCAACGCAAAGACTGCAGATAAAGCAGGTCTTATCATTCCCGTTGTACTTACAGTTTACCAAGATCGTTCCTTTTCTTTTATAACAAAGACACCACCAGCTGCAATTCTTATTAAAAAAGCTATCGGCTTAGATTCTGGTTCTGGAGAACCAAATAAGAACAAGGTTGGTAAAATTACAAAGGCACAAGTTAAGGAAATCGCAGAAATGAAAATGCCTGATTTAAATGCAGGTTCTATTGAAGCTGCCATGTCTATGGTTGCAGGAACAGCAAGATCTATGGGCGTCGAGGTTATTGAATAAGTGGGAGGATGTTTCCGTTTGTACCACAAGGAGGTAATGTAAATGGCAAAAAGAGGAAAAAAATATAAAGAAAGTTTAAAGCTTATTGATCGTACAAAGTTATACGATGTAAGGGAAGCCTTAGACTTAGTTGGAAAAACTGCAAAAGCATCTTTTGATGAAACAGTAGAACTTGCTATTCGTCTTGGTGTTGACCCTCGTCATGCAGATCAACAAGTTCGAGGTACTGTTGTTCTACCACATGGTACTGGTAAATCTGTTAAGGTTTTAGTCCTAGCAAAAGGGGACAAATTAACAGAAGCAGAAAATGCCGGTGCAGATTATTTTGGTGGGGAAGAGTATGTTGAAAAAATTCAAAAAGAAAATTGGTTAGACTTTGATGTTGTTGTAGCAACTCCTGATATGATGGGTGTTGTTGGAAAAATCGGTCGAGTTCTTGGACCAAAAGGTCTTATGCCAAACCCTAAATCTGGAACAGTTACTTTTGAAGTAGAAAATGCTGTGAAAGAAATTAAAGCTGGTAAGGTAGAATATCGTGTAGATAAACAAGCGATTATTAATGTGCCTATTGGTAAAGTATCTTTCGGTACTGATAAACTTCGTGAAAACTTCCGTACCATTATGGAAGCCATTATTAAAGCAAAGCCTGCTGCAGCGAAGGGTCGTTATTTACGTACTGTTACAGTAGCTAGTACAATGGGCCCTGGAATCCGTATTAATGGACAAAAATTAATGGATGATTAATAAAACACTAACTGGTAATCCCTTTCTCTGTTGAGAAGGGGATTTTTTTGTATAAAAAGTCCGGCACTCAAATCTTGGTTACGAAGATCAAGGAAGACTTGTTTAAAAAGAAGCCTAAGTTGATTTCATAAATAAGATTGGAGTGCCGGAAGGGAGTAGTATACTTCCAGGAAATGATAATCTTTGAGGTTGGGAATGGAAGGAACAGTATCATTAAAGAATAGTTAGGGAACCTTTAATGGATATCCATTCCCTATTTATTAAAAAATAATTTCCGTAGTATAACTACACTTTCATCATATAAAAACTAGTTTGAAAGTCAAGGTTTATTTTGAGTACATTCTTCCTTAACTATAGGAATATGTAAAAAAGACGGTCATCCGTCTTTTCTACATAATATAAATAACTTATCTTGAAGGAGAATACTATAATCTTGATAAAATATACTCACTAGAACAAGTACGATCTTTTATAGATATTATATATTATATATTATAGACAAAAAATATCAATGTTTATTTCATATACAATATTTGAAAAAGATAGAAAAATCCCGACACATAAATCTATATTCCATAACTTTGAGATTACCTTTCGTATTCTAGGATTAGTAATCTTTGATTATGTATATTGGATTTAAGTGTCGGGATAATTTACATATTGTCTATTGTTTATATTCTTATTTTAATTCTACAGTTGCTCCTACTTCTTCTAATTTAGCTTTTAATTCTTCAGCTTCTTCTGCAGGAACTCCTTCTTTTACAGCTTTTGGAGCTTCGTCAACTAATGCTTTTGCATCTTTTAATCCAAGTCCAGTAATATCTTTTACTGCTTTGATTACTTTCACTTTTTCTTGTCCAGCAGATTCAAGAATGACATCAAATTCAGATTTTTCTTCTGCTGCTGGAGCTGCGTCTCCACCTGCTGGAGCTGCTGCTACTGCTGCAACTGGTGCTGCTGCACTAACGCCAAATTCTTCTTCTAATGCTTTTACTGCTTCAGATAATTCTAATACGGTTAATTCTTTAATTTCATCAATTAATTTTTGTACTTTTTCACTTGCCATTTTATTTTCCCTCCATTTTTTATGCAGTTTCTTTTTGTTCTGCAATTGCATTTAGTACTCTTGCAAATCCTGCAATGGTACCGTCCATAACATTTGCCAATCCTTGAATAGGTGCATTTAAGCCACCAAGGAATTGTGCGATTAACACTTCTTTTGCTGGTAATTTCGCTAAGGATTCTACACCAGCTGCGTCAATAATATCTCCATCTACAATACCTGCTTTGATTTCTATCGCATCATGGTCTTTTGCAAACTCGGAAGTTATTTTTGCTGGTGCAACCATATCTTCCACACCAAAAGCTACTGCAGATGGTCCTTTCAAATACTCGAGAAAGTCCTCATGTCCTAATGCTTCAAATGCTCGACGCATCATAGTGTTTTTATACACCTTGTAATCAACTCCAGCTTCCCGATATTTGGAACGAAGTTCGTTTACTTCTGCTACGTCAAGTCCTCGATAATTCACTAGGACCAGGGATTGTGATCCTTCAATTTTTTCCTTAATTTCTTCCACTAAGGCTATTTTTCCTTGAAGTTTTTCTTCTCTCACTCTTTCACCCCCTGAATGTATACAATAAAAAAATCTCATCGCAGACCGATGAGACTTAAAGAAATTGTCTTTAAGTAAATAAATTCTCACCTCGGTAGGATATTAAGCAAAAGCACCTACTGTCTGCGGTTACAACACATGTATCATATACCATAGACTAATGTTTTGTCAAGAATTATTTTACTTATTTTCTAAATTTCTGATTTTTTATTCTTTCATTTTTTCTTTTGCTGCACGTATAAAGTCCTTCCATATTCTTTGGTTCCCTTCTTCTTTAGGGAAGATTAATTCAGGATGCCATTGTAACCCTATAACCCATGATTTTTTGTTATGGTAAAAACCTTCTATTAAACCGTCTTCTTCACTAAAGGCAAAAGGAACTAAGTCGTCCCCAATCATATCCACTCCTTGATGATGTAGGGAATTAACATCAATGATTTCTTTACCTAATAACTCCCCTGGGTAGGTTTCTGTATCTACTACAACTTTATGGTGAAAGGCATCATTTGGTTTTTCTCGGTCATGGTTAACAGAGTCGGAAAAGTCTGTTGGTAAATCTTGGTACAATGTTCCTCCACATAGGACATTTAATAATTGCATTCCACGACAAATACCGAAGATAGGTAAGTCTGCTTTCATTATTTCTGGTAATAATCCAATTTCTAATTTATCTCTCTTTGGAGCAAACTCTCCACATGTTTCTTTCTTTTCTTGGCCGTATAATAGTGGATCAAAGTCTTGACCTCCTGTAAATACAAAGCCGTCAAATCTTTCAACTATTTGTGGAAAATCTTCTTTATTGTCTGTAAATCCTATAACAACAGGGATTCCCCCTGCCCATTGGATGGCATTAAAATATTCTTCTAACATCCAAAAACTATGTAACTTCCCGTCATAAAGCGGGGTTACACCAATTATCGGTTTTTTCATTTTCATACCCCCTAATCAGCCCCTATTATATAGAAAAGTAGGATAATAAGAAAGTCTTTTTTTAAAAAAATATCTTTTTCCATAGGAGTTTAGAAAAGAATTTCTTTCCTTCCATAGAAGTCTTTAAAGATTTGTGAAAATGTTTAAGAAATTTCTAAGCTTCTATAATGAGGTTCTTAATTCGTAATAATTCTTGTTACGGGGACTATTTTTTCGGTTATAATTAAAAAAACAAAGGAGGAATGGATCATGTTATTTCATATTTATACTTGCAGTTTTGGATCCGGACATCGCCGAGGTGCTGAAAAATTAGGTACTTCTTTAGACGCCTATCAAGTTAAAGTTTTTGATTTTCTAGAAGAACTAACTCCTAAATGGTCAAATAAAATATATGAAGAATATGCTAAAGGTATGCGAACACAGGGGAAGGCTTTTAATGTTTATATGTGGGGAGATGCTCATAAGAAAAAGGTACTTCCATGGTTAGCTCCTATAAAAAAATTATTTTTTCAATCTTTAGATTCTAAGCCTTTACCATTAGCTTATGGAGCTACCTATTCTTTTGTGGCCTATTTATTAAGTGAATATAAGAAAGAGCGAAAATTAAATACTCCCCTTATCACATATGTTACCGATTTTACTCCCCATGAAGTTTGGGTAAATGAGGGTACTGATTTATATGTGGTAAATTCCAACTACACAAAGAAAAAACTTATGGAATTAGGAGTGGATAAAGATAAAATTGTCCTTCCAGATAAAAAGGTTTTTCCTGATAAAAAGATTCATGAAAGGCCTCATCTTTTAGTAACTGGTGGAGGGCTTGGATTACTTCCAGAGGACTCTGATTTTTATTTTGACTTACAAGAGCGATTCCAAGGAGAGGTTCGAATTATTTGTGGATCCAATTCTTATTTAAAAGAAGTTCTAGAAATGATTTTACCGAAGGAGTTCCAAGTGTATGGTTTTGTAGATAATATGGAAGAACAGTTGGATTGGGCAGATATCTGTATTGGAAAAGCTGGTGGTCTTACTGTATATGAGGCATTGGAAAGGGGGATTCCTTTTGGATTTTTTACTCCTTTTTTACCTCAAGAAGAACGTAATGGTGAGTTTTTAACAGAGGAAGGCTTAGGGTTTCATATTGATGAAGATAATATGTATGCTGTTGAGTTACCTTCAGTGGTAAAAATGGAGCATATGAAAGTCAATATGGAAAATGAACTTTCAACAACTCCTGGAGAATTAGTGGCAGGAGTGGAAAAGGTGGTATTAGATTATGTGGATACTTATGCTAATCTTGATTCTTGGAATAGGCCTATATCTGTCTCCAAACATTTGGTACAGAAGGTCTCCGCATTTAGAAAAGGGATCCGGTCTCATACTTAGTTTTGATGATGGACCGACAGAAATAACCAAGGAAATCGGGGAAATTTTATTTCAAAAAAAGCAATCATCTTTATTTTTTATTATTGCAACAGAAGCAAGTCAGTATGTGGATACTTTGGAACAGCTACAGGAATGGGGTCATGAAATTGGTTACCACTGTTATCGTCATGTTCACCCCTTAAGTCAAAGTCCTTGGAAAAGATATCGTGAATTGGTGAAGGGATATGAAATTCTTTGTGAACTAGGATTCCCCCCTAAGTATTATCGCCCTTGCCATGGATTTTATACTTTGACTGATATGATTTTTATAAAAAAATATCATTTAAAGCCCTATCATTGGACTAGCCTCTTACATGATTGGGAAAAACCTAAAGTTTCTGAATTAGTTTGTCGAATGGAGAGATTTGAAAATACTGATTCTGTTTTAGTTCTACATGATGGGTCCAAGTGTGCTGCTGTTCCTGATGCATACCGACAAATTCCAGAGGTATTACTTGAATTTTTACATGGAGGAAGTTATGAAAGACAAAAAGAATCTATATAAAGTACTAGGAGTATTGGTAGTGAGCCTTCTTTCCATGGTGTTTTTATGGCAAAAGTCTCAAGGGGAACATCTTGGGATGATTTTAAAATCTATAAATCCTATCTTTTTATTAGCAGGAGGTGGAGCTTTCTTTGTTTATTTATCCATGGAAGCTTTGGCTTTTCGTTATTTATTAAAGAACCAAGGATACGATATTTCTATTTGGAGAGGAATCGGCTATACTTTGTCAGACAGTTTTTTCAGTAATATTTCCCCAGGAGGTTCTGCTGGTCAACCAGGACAATTTTATTATATGCATCGAGATGGAATTTCTTCAGCAGCATGTATGATGTCTTTAGTAGCTTTTAATTCTATGTATCATGTTGGTATGCTTATTATTATGGTATTTGCCTACTTTATTGGTGCGACTTCTTTTGTTTTAGAAGTTAAGGGAATGAAGGCTATGGTAATCTTTGGAATCTTATGTCAAGTATTTTTTGTTCTTTTTCAATGTGGAATGATGTTTTCTAATCGTTTTCTTCCAAATATGGTGAGAAAGTTTTTTAAAATCGTTAAGAAATATCCTAAACTTCATAAAATTTCGGAAAAAGAAGAGGATTTTTTAGAGCAAGTTGATTTATATCAATCTTATGGTAAGAGCTTCAAAGAAAGACCGATGATCTTTGTTCGAGTTCTCCTTTACGATATCGTATTATTAGTTGCTCTTTATTCCGTTTCTTATTGGGTTTATCGTGGTTTAGGTTTTCAACAATATAGTATTTTAGAAATTATAGCTTTACAATCGGTGATTACCATTGCTGTGGAAAGTCTTCCTTTACCAGGGGGAGTTGGGGTAAGTGAAGGGTCATTATTGGCAATCTATTCTCAGCTTATTCCATCCTCTTATGCTTTTGGCTGGATGCTGGTAACGAGGTCATTAAGTTTTTATACAGGTTTAGTATTTGGAGGGATTGTAGTTTTTTCTATGAAAAAATTATTTTTCAAAGAAGAGGTGAACCTTAAACAAAAAACACATGGGAAAAAGAAATCTTTACAAAAAGTTTCTTCCCCAAGTCCTAACTATTAAAGTACAGAGTTTTCTCTGTACTTTTTTATTTTTTAATACTTTTTCATGTATAATGTAAGAAGGAATCAGTTTTATTTAGAAAGGAAAGTATCATGATTGAGATCGCCATTTATGGGAAAGGTGGAATTGGAAAATCCACAGTTTCTGCAAATCTTTCTGCTGCTTTGGCAAAAGGACAAAAGAAGGTTTTACAGCTAGGTTGTGACCCTAAGCATGACTCTACAAGATTACTTTTACATGGAAAAGATATGACAACCGTTCTATCTTATATGCGAGAAGTAGGACCTGCAGATTATAAATTAGAGGATATTATTCACGAAGGGGTCTTTGGGATTACCTGTGTGGAGGCAGGAGGGCCAGAGCCAGGGGTTGGTTGTGCAGGTAGGGGAATTCTATCTACTTTTGAGTTATTAGATCGACTAGGACTGGATCGAGAATATTTTGATTTCATTTTATATGATGTTCTTGGAGATGTTGTATGTGGTGGATTTGCAGTTCCACTGCGACAAGAATATGCTGATCGTGTATATATTGTTACTTCTGGAGAGTTTATGTCTATTTATGCAGCTAATAATATTTTACGAGGGTTAGCAAATTATAGTACAGAAGGACCTCGAGCTGGTGGAATTATTTTTAATGAAAGAGGGTTAGAAGAGGAAGAGGAACGAATTTATCGTTTCGCCTGTGCTGTGAATCTTCCTGTTTTAGCAAAGATTCCAAGGGATGATATTTTTGCTAAAGCAGAAGATTTAGGAAAATCTGTTGTAGAAGCTTTTCCAGATTCTAAAGTAGGAAAGATTTTTCAATCTTTAAGTGAAAAGATTTGGGAACAAGAGATTCTTTATCCAGCAAAGCCTTTAGAGGATAGAGAATTAGAAGAGGTTGTTTTAGGAAGAAAGGCGGAAATTTCTCTCGAAAAGACAAAGAATCTTCAAATAAAGAAAGAAAAACAGGATAAGACCTTTTACTCCAAGTCCTTGTTAACAAGGGAACCTTTACATGGATGTGCCTATAATGGAGCTATGAATCTTGCTGTTCAAATGAAAGACGGGGTAACCATTAGTCATGGGCCTAGTTCTTGTGCAAATCTTTCTTATCAAAGTATTACTTCTTTAGGTCGTAGAGCTTTACTGGAAAAGGGAATCGTCTTACCGATACAACTTCATCCAAAGATGATGAGTACCAATATGGGGGAGTCTGCTATGGTATTTGGGGGAATTTCTGAGTTGGAAGAAACTTTGGAAAAAGCTTTACGAGAAAACCCTAAAGTAATTACCATTGTCACCACCTGTCCTTCCGGGATTATTGGAGATGATATGGAAAATACTATAGAGCCTTACCGAAAAAAATGTCCTATTGTTTTATTACCTACAGACGGAAATATCAATGGAGATTATATGCAAGGGATGATCTTAGGGTATCAAGAATTTGCAAAACAATTGGTGAAAAGAAATGGTAAAAATGATCCCTATCTTGTAAATATTTATGGTGAAAAACCAATTGCTAATTCCACCGCTGAAAATATCAAAATCCTGTCAAAATGGCTTCAAG
Source organism: Tissierellia bacterium (assembly GCA_030537855.1). Taxonomy (GTDB): domain Bacteria; phylum Bacillota; class Clostridia; order Tissierellales; family Peptoniphilaceae; genus JAUNVD01. Next base: position 17,023 of record JAUNVD010000018.1, read on the forward strand.
CTTTTGGTGCAAAGATTCATTGTCGTTATATTAATGAAACGGAAACAGATAAGATTAAAGATTTACTAGATGGAGGTCTTCATATTAATGCTTATGGTGATTATATGGGACAGATTTTAGAAGAATTTTTTAAAAAAGAGTTTGGGATCACCTTCTTTCCTCAAGTTTTTCCCATTGGATTTGATGATTCTGTAAGATTTATTCGAGGTCTTGGGGATTTTTATCACCAAAAAGAGGTGGCAGAAAAAATTATTCAAGAGGAAGAAAACAAGTACTTTGAGGAATTAAAAGAGCTTATTCCCATTCTAAAAGGGAAAAAAATTATGGTGGTGTCCTATAACCATCAAGTGGATTGGATTTTACGAACTGCTTTAGATGTGGGAATGGAAGTGGTAAAAGTTGGACTATTAAATTTTTCCCAAGATATGTATCGTGGTAGTTTATATGAAGATCAAGTGGGAGAATGGGAAGTTAATTATACTCAAGAAAAAAGACGTGCTGATGTGGCTCGGTTAAAACCTGACTTGGTCTTGGCAAATTATAATGGAGGAAATCTTGATGATTGTCCATTACATGATACCATTCAATTAACTCCTCAAGGGGGATTTGAAAGTGGGATTCGTCAATTACGTAGACTTGTTCAATTATTTCGACAGCAAATAAAAGAAGGGTGGCGAGAGGATGAAAGATTCTTTAAAGAATATTCGGCCAGATAGTTTTTCCGGTATGATTTTTGGACTGGAAGGGTTAAGGGGAGGATCTGTTCTTTTAAATGGACCCACAGGATGTAAATTTTATCACTCTGCTACTGTTGATGGGAATACTTTACGAGCCTTGTCTTTTGATCCTTTAGCATATCCAGAAGATTTTTATTTTGGACAAGGAGCAGTGCCATGTACTTTTTTAGATTCTCATGACTATGTATATGGGGCAAAGGATAAGCTAATCCAACTTTTAACAGAAGTAAAATCTAGGAATCATGATTTTGTTGTGGTTATAAATTCTCCAGGAGCGGCTTTAATTGGAGATGATTTAAAAGGGATATTAGATTCTCATAAACCTTCAAAGATTGCTTTTGCCATCGATTCTCCTGGGTTTTCTGAAGATTATGGGAAAGGTCTCCAAAGAGGTCTTATTCATTTGTTAGAAGAATTAGAGATTCCTACAGGAAGACAAAAGACGGATCAAGTGAATCTTTTAGGGTTCCATCTTTTTCAAAAACATTCTCGAGGAAATCTTCGTGAGTTAACAAGATTATTAGAATTAGGTGGAGTTAAAGTTGGAACTGCCTTTTATGAATGTGATATTGAAGGGTTGAAACACTGTGGGGAAAGTAAGTTAAATATCGTTCTTTGTCCAGAAACAGGATTGGAACTTGCTAAGTATTGTAAAAAAAGGTTTGGCACAGAGTATATGGTTCCAAAAACAGGTCAACCCCTTGGATTTGAAGGGGAAGATTTTTTCCGTGAATTATCGGAGTGGATACCTTTAGATTTGTCTCCTATTTTAGAAGAGTTTCATTATGGTAGAGGACGAGCTTATATTTTTTTAAGTCGATATTCTTCTATTTTAGGTAAGCCAAAGGGAGGAACTTATCGTATTGTAGGGGCGCCTTCTTTTGTATATCCTGCATTAAAGTTCTTTACAAATTATCTAGGGATGATTCCATTAGAAGTGATTCTCGAAGGGGAAGGTTCCTATTTTGTAAAAGAAATTAAAGATTTTTTAGAACCTTTTGAAGCTTATGGCCCTCAAAAAGATGGTTATTTAGCACAAATGGTACTAGGGGATGGAAATGAGATTGCTTCTTCGGTACAATATGAAGAGTATCTATTTGGTATTGAAATAGCCGAGCCTTCTATGGGCTATTTAGATGTTATGGAAAAGACTTTTTATGGCCCTAAAGGAGCGTTATATTTACTGGAACAAGTGTTAAATGGATTGAAATTTTCTTAAAGGAGGTTCTACATGGAAAAGGGACAGGGTTTGTCAAAACGAACAAAGGCTTCTCTCCTTGCTATTTTTATTTTTATTCCATGTTTTCTTTATCTTGGAGTGACTGTATTTGATGATAGAAAGTATCTCTTTATTGGTTTGTTAATATTATTTACTACCATGGTACCTTTTTTCTTAATCTTTGAACAAAGACTTCCAAAGGCAAGGGAGCTTATGCTTATTGCTGGATTAACGGCTATTGGTGTAGCAGGAAGAATGGCTTTTTTCTGGTTACCTCAATTTAAACCGGTAATTGCTGTAACTATTGTAGCTGGTGTTACTTTAGGTCCAGAAACAGGTTTTCTTGTAGGAGCTATGATAGGATTTGTATCTAACTTCTATTTTGGACAAGGTCCTTGGACTCCTTGGCAAATGTTTAGTTTTGGACTTATTGGTTTTTTAGGAGGACTTTTATTTCAACAATGTAAGGTGAAAGCAAATAAGTATACTTTATCCATCTATGGTTTTCTTTCTTGTTTTGCTATTTTCGGCCTTATTATGAATCCTGTGTCTATTATCACTTTTTATAATAGTTTTACATGGCCTATGATATTAGCTTCGTATGTACAAGGATTTTATTTTGACTTGGTACAAGGTGTTGCCACTGTATTCTTCTTATTCTTTTTTGGGGAACCAATGATGGAAAAAATAGAAAGAGTAAAAGTGAAATATGGTTTTTATAAAGAAGATGACTGGGATAATTGGGATTGGGAAGATTAATCTATGAAAGGTAATCGATATATTCGGGAATGGAGTTCTTCATTCCCTTATTTTTTTGTTTTTGATATAATAAGGTAGTATAAGCATAAGTTTGGAAATAGAGGAGGCATATTTTGTCTTTAGTACGACGTTTAAAATTATTAAAGGGGAAGGAAAAACATTCTTTTCATTACCCAGGGCATAAAAATCGTTTGGAAGAACTTGGTTTTTCCAGATATGATGTTCTAGATACAACGGAAACTTTTGGTACTGATAATTTATTGGATCCTAAGGGAATTTTAAAAAATTCCATGGAAAAAACTGCTAAGATATTTGGAACAAATTATTCTTTTTACGGTGTTGGTGGTTCAACGATGAGCCTATATGCTGCACTTTTTGCTGCAACCTCAAGAGGGGATAAGATACTTGTTCAAAGAAATGTTCATAAATCAGTGTTTCAAGGGATGGCAATTCTCGGTTTACAACCTGATTATTTACCTTCTAAGTTTCAAGAGGAAGATATAAAAGAAGTAGAGGAAAAACTAAAAAGTGGTGATTATAAAGTAGCTCTTTTAGTTAGTCCAGATTATTATGGTTTTTTACTTCCCCTAGATCGATTGATTTCATTATTTCATAAGTATAATATTTTGGTAATCGTTGATGAAGCCCATGGAGGTCATTTAATATTTTCTGAGGAGTTATGTTCGTATTCTGCTTTAAAAAATAAAGCTGATTTGGTGATTCATTCTGTTCATAAAACTTTACCAGGGTTAACAGGAACTTCTCTTCTTCATGTAAATAGTAATCGACTTGACTATCATAGTGTTTTAAAGGGGGTTCGTTATTTTACAACCACATCTCCTTCCTATCCTCTTCTTTCTTCGATTGAGGAGTCTGTAGACTATATGAATGAGATTGGCCGAGAGGATATGGGGCGTTTGTTAGATGGAATTACTTCTTTTTGGGAACTTGTTAAACCTGGAGGGATCTATCCCATTTATGAGGAAGAAGCCTATGATAGAACGAAAGTCTATGTAAAGGTACCTGGTATGAAAGGTTCTGATTTATATTATAGACTATATGAAAGATATGGGTTGGCTATGGAATTTTTTGATACAGAAGGGGTTCTTGCTGTATGTACTTTTGCTGATGAAAAAGAAGATTTAAATAGATTGGCTGCTGCATTAAATAATATAGGAAGTACTATGGAGCATTTTAAAGGATCTAGTTTACCACCTATGCCATTACCTAGGGTGGTAGCTACTTTGTCAGAAACATTAATGGCAAAGAAGGTTAAGATTCCTTTAGGAGAAGCGGTAGGTCATGTTGCTGCAGAAAGTATCACTCCTTACCCACCAGGTATTCCTCTTATTGTAGGTGGAGAAGAATTTTCAACGGAAATCGTGGAAATTGTGATACAATTATTAAAGGACGAACTTGTAATTCAAGGAATCGACAATGGATATGTGGAGGTGCTAGAGTGAAAGGATTTATCACCTTAGAAGGAGGAGACGGTAGCGGAAAGTCTACTTTGGCTCAAGGACTAAAGGATTATTTCAAAAGGTCTAAGATTGATGCACTTTTTACTCGAGAACCTGGTGGTTCTAAGATTGGGGAAGAGATTCGAAGGATTTTACTTTCCCATGATTATTTAGAAATGGCGCCAAGGACAGAGGCTCTTTTATATGCTGCTTCCCGTGCTCAACATGTGGAAGAGGTTATAAAGCCTGCTTTAAAAGCAGGTAAGCTAGTGATTTGTGAGCGTTTTGTATTATCTAGTATTGCGTACCAAGGATATGGTCGAGAGCTTCCTATTTCTCAAGTTTCTTCTATTAATGATTTTGCTACCAATGGTTTAGTGCCAGATCTTGTTTTATTTATCCATGTGAACTGGCAAGAAACCTTAAGGAGAAAGATAACCCAAGGAGGGGATCGTCTAGAACTTTCTGGAGACTCTTTCCATAAAAGGGTTTATGAAGGGTATCAAAAGATACAAGAGGAAGAAACGAATAAAATTCTTATTGATGGTTCTAAAAGTCCAAATGAAGTATTAAATCATGCAATTGAAGCCTTAAAAGAAAGAGGGATGATATAAATGAAATTGGTAATTGCCATTGTACAGGATCAAGACTCTCAAATTTTAGTGGATGAAGTTACAAAGAATGATTTTCGTGTTACAAAACTTGCAACTTCTGGTGGGTTTTTAAAATCCGGTAATACAACCTTATTAATGGGTGTGGAAGAAGACCGACTACAGGAGTTATTATCCATTATAGAAAATAATTGTAAGTCAAGGGAAGTTGCTACCTCCTTATTAACAGTTACAATGCCAGGGGACTCTTATGTCCCTTATCCGATTAATGTAAAGGTTGGAGGAGCAACCATATTTATTGTAGATGTAGAAGAGTTTATACAGTTTTAATCTTTTCACATGAAAGGAATATAGATGAAGATGATGATTGCCGTTTTAGAAGAACGGTTTTTAAACGAATTAACAGAAAAGCTTCTTGATAATAATGTACGGATTACCAAGTTACATTCCACCGGAGGATTCTTATCCAAGGGGAATTGCACTTTATTATTAGGAGCGGAAAAAGAAAAAGTACCAGAAATCCGAAGAATCTTTGAGGAAATTGTTAAGCCTTATGAGGTTCATGAGGAAAAGGGAGATTTTTTAGTCCAAGGGGCAAATTTATTTGTCATTGATGTGGAAAAGGGATTTAAAATTTAATGGATTATTTTAAAAATATCCTTGGAAATGCTGTGGCCAAAAGACAGTTAAATCATGATATTTTAACAAAATCTTGTGCCCATGCCTATTTATTTATAGGACAATCAGGGATTGGAAAATTTACTATGGCAATGGAATTGGCGAAGGCACTTTTACCTAGGATGAAGGATTTAGAGAATCCGGAAAATCATCCGGACTTACATGTGATAAATACAGATTCCTCTTCTATTAAAAAGAAAGAAGTGGAAGAGCTTATAGAGGAAACTACAAAAACAGCCTTTCAAGAGGAAACCCAAGTCTTTATGGTTAAAGATTTTGAAAAGGTAACTCGTGAAGGGCAAAATGCATTGTTAAAAACTATAGAAGAGCCAAAAAAAGGAATTTATATTCTTTTAACATCCTCTGCACCAGAAATGGTTTTACCCACTATTCGATCTCGTTGTAGAGTTGTAAATATCTTTCCTTTAGCAGAAAAGGAAGTAGCTGATTATTTACAAGGCTTGGATAAAAAGTTAACAAAAAATGAAGTGGAATTATATGCTAGGATTTCTGCTGGAAATCTACAAGAGGCTATTACTTTTATAGAACATCCGGAGTACTTACTTTTAAGGAAAAGAGCCTTAGAAGAATTAATAAAATTATGTACATCAAAGTACTCCAATCCTTTTGAAACCTTTAATTTTTTTGAAAAGAATAAAGAGGATTTTTCTTTTATTGCTAAGCAATATAAATTATGGTTTCAAGATTTAATGAACTTTCCCATTGGGGGAAAGATTGTTCACCGTGATTTTTTCCAAAAGAATATTATCTTACCTAATTTAAAGGGGGAAGTCCTATATGATTTATGGGATGTGGTGGACAAAACTGAACAAAATTTGAAAAATAACGGCAATTTTCAGCTACAAGTTGAAAATATGCTTTTACACATACAGGAGGAATATCATGATACAAGTGGTGGGGGTTCGTTTTAAACCCACAGGCAAAATATACTATTTCGATCCTGGTGATTTATATATAAAGCTCAATGATGATGTTATTGTGGAAACTGCAAGGGGTATGGAGTTTGGTCAAGTTGTAATTGACAAAAGAGATGTATCATCAGATTCCATTGTAGGTCATTTAAAACCTGTGATTCGTGTAGCAACGGATCAGGATTTATATTTTCATTTACAAAATGATACAGATGCAAAATCTGCTTTTAAAACTTGTGAAGAGCTTATTTTAGATCATGGATTGGATATGAAATTAATCGACTGTGAATATACATTTGATCGAGGAAAACTCCTTTTTTATTTTACAGCGGATGGTCGAATTGACTTTCGTATGTTAGTAAGGGATTTAGCTTCGGTGTTTCGTACTCGTATTGAACTACGTCAAATTGGAGTTCGAGACGAGGCAAAGGTAGTTGGTGGACTTGGTTGTTGTGGAAGAGAATGTTGTTGTTCTTCTTTTTTAAGTGAGTTTACACCAGTATCTATTAAAATGGCAAAGGACCAAAATCTTTCTTTAAATCCAGTGAAGATTTCTGGAGTTTGTGGAAGACTTATGTGTTGTTTAAAGTATGAACAAGATGGATACGAATGTATCCTTAAGAAAATTCCTAAAATAGGAGAAATTGTTTTAACAGAACATGGAGAAGGAACGGTTTCTGGGACCTATGTGATTCAAGAAATGGTGAAGGTTCGAGAAGTCATTGATGGAGATACGGTTTTTAATAATTATGATATTAAGGAGATAAAAAGAACTCATAAAATAGATTCCCATTTTTTCCATCAAGAAGATGAGGATGAGGATGATAGCGAATAATGGAAGCCTTCCTTCTTTATGGAGGAAGGTTTTCTAAGGAAGGAAGGTCTTTTCATGAAAAAAATTAAACGAAATTTTCGATTTTTTGGGATAGAAATGTCCAATCGTTTTTTCCTTTTGAAAAGAAAAATGATTATGACTTTCGGGAATACCAGTACCTTCAGTACTCGTTGGTTAAGATTTATTGCATCCCTTCTTTTAAGTGGGGTGTTTTATGGCTATGAATTTCACCATAAGATTCCATGGATGTTAACCCTTCTTATTATTACTGGAATTTTTTATATTATATTATCTATTCTTTCTTGGCTTTTTAAGAAAATAAGAAAAAAGATACGCTATTTTCCTACAGGACTTCTCTTTGCTCTTTTTACTTTAGGATATGGTTTGTATCGTTGGGTGAATTCTACAGGTTCTAAGGGTTTTTCCGATGATTGGGAATTGCCAATATTTGTAATGATTGTCTTATTAATGGAATGGCTTTTTTCCAAAGGTATTTATGCTATTTTTATAAATAAAAAAAGAAATCAATATTCCTACCTTCTTTTTGGAATAACCTTAATATTTAATGTGATTTTTTGCTACTTTATTTTTTCAGATGGAAATATAAGTGAAGAAAAGAAGGAAATGATGGCATTGGCTCCGGAAATTCATCAGGTGCAAAGTATAGAAAAGTCTAAATATTCTGTGAAAATCTTAGACTATAGCCCTTCTTCTTCTTTAAAGTCTCCAGAATATAATCTTTCCCCATTTGTAAATTATTCAGGTTGGAAAAAAAAGGTTCGTGATTATATTTGGAAAAAATCATTATCGGAAGTACCGATTTCTGGAAGACTATATTTACCAGAAGGGAAGAAAAATGCTCCCTTATATATTTTTGTCCATGGAAATCATCGTATGACTGAAGAAAATCATTTAGGATATGATTATTTAGGGAAATTCCTAGCTGGTAAGGGAATTGCCATGGTTTCTGTTGATGAAAATATGTTAAATGGATTTTTTAAATTTGGTCTTGGTGGAGAAAATGATGCAAGGGCTATTTTACTTTTGGAAAATGTAAAGTGGCTTCTGTCCCAATCGAAAGATTCTAAGAGTCCATTGTATCAGGCCTTTGATTCTAATTATCTAGCCCTTGGAGGGCATAGTCGTGGAGGAGAAGCAGCGGCTATTGCTGCTTATTTCCAAGGTTTGAATCGCTATCCTGATATGGGCTCTCGAAAATTAGATTATCCATTAGGAATTAAAACAGTGATTGCCGTTTCCCCTACAGCCGGTCAATATAAACCTGGTGGTCATTATCCACAGTTAGAGGATATGGATTATATGGTGATTCATGGATCCCATGATGCTGATGTGAACACTTTCCAAGGAGAGGAACAGTATCATCATGTTAGTTTTTCTGGGGATAGTCCCCATTTTAAAACTGCCTTCTATATTGGCTATGCAAATCATGGTCAATTTAATCGAAAATGGGGAAGGAATGATCAAGATTTACCAAAGGGTTTATTATTTCATAAGGGAGACTTACTAAAGAAAGAGGATCAAGAAGAAATTCTTTCTAGATTAACCTATCATTTTTTAAGAGCTTCTTGGGGAAAGGAAAATAGGGATATTTTTAAAAAATCTCCTGAAGAATTAACTGGTATTTCAACAATCTATTTTAAACAGTATCAAGATGAGAAATTTTTAACCATTAATAATTATGAAGAAGATGGAGATATTGAAACAGCAACAATCCCTGGAGGAATAAATCAAGGAGACGGTCTTTGGAAATGGGCTGAAGAGGAAATGGAATACTCTATTGGTTCTAGAAGTCGTAATAATCATGGAGTTGTTTTAAAATGGGCTGGTTCTCGTGGTGAGTATAAAACTGTTTTAAAGGAACCTATTCCATTAGCTCATGGGTTGCAATTCAATATAATGAATTTAGATGAGGTAGATATGGTGGACTTTTCCGTTGAACTTGTTGATATTAATGGAAAGATAGGAAAGTTTTATGTAGATGAATCCTATAACCTATATCCTACGATTCCTGTAGGGTTATTGAAATTACAACATCTCACCAAGAACTGGGAATATAAAGGTGAGTTTCAAACGATTCGCATACCTGAAAATAATTTGATTAAAGATGCTGGCTTTGATGAAAATTATGTGAAAGAGATTAAATTCATGTTTAATCTTTCAAATAATGGGAATATTATAATTGATGAGGTTGGTGTGATTCAATAGAAAATTTTCGGGGTGTTCTTATGAAAAAGACATTATTAATAAATCAATTTAATACTGATGAGGATTTGCTCCGAAAAGGGGATATTTTCTTTCTAATCGGTAATATGGCTCTTAATCGAGAGCATTTACTAAATGTGTTTAACAGTACAGATAGTCCCTATTATAAAAAATGTACTTTTAAACCAGATGGAATACTGTTATCGATACAAATAAAGGACATACCAAGTGTAATTGCTCTTCTTATCGAAGAGGGTTTTTCGGTTTATAATGTTTATGAACTTTATAGTCCGATGTAGAAAGGGAGGAAAAGCAAATGGGAAATTTAATGGAAAAAGTAAATGAACAATTTAACTTTGAATTAGAGTCTGGTTACATTTATTTAGCGATGGCTGCATATTGTGATGATAAAGGTATGGAAGGTTTTGCCCATTTCTTAACAGAACAAGCAAAAGAAGAATACGAACATGCTGAAAAATTCTATGATTTTATCACTGAAAAAGGTGAAAGACCTGAGTATGCTGCTATTCCAAAGCCTGAAGCAGACTATGGTACTTTTACAGAATTATTTAAAACTGCATTAGAGCATGAAAAAGAAGTTACCAGAAGAATCAAAGGTATTTATAAAGATGCGATTGAAGAAGGCTGCCTAGATACTCAACAATTCTTAAATTGGTTTATTGCTGAACAACGTGAAGAAGAAGATAATTTTGAAACCATTGTAGAACGTTTAGAGAGAATTAATGAGTCTTGGAATGGTCTTTATATCTTTGATCGTGAATTAGGTAGAAGATAAAGTTTATCCGTCCTTTAAATGGGAGGGACTTTACATTTGAAAAAGATCCGGTAGGGGTAACCCAATCCGGATTTTTCTTATGTTTTTTGGAGAGGCTGATATATGAGAAAAATTTTATTAAAATCTTTAAGAGAATATAAAAGGGAAGCCATATTGGCTCCTTTTTTCGTTATTTTAGAAGTGTTTTTAGAAGTTTTAATTCCTTTTATGATGACGAAAATCATTGATGTTGGGATTATGGAAAAAAATCTTCCCTATGTCCTTCGACTAGGACTTATCTTAGTACTAATGGCAATCGCATCTTTAATCTTTGGTGTGGCAGCTGGCAGAACTGCAGCTATAGCTGGCGCTGGTTATGGAAAAAACTTACGACATGATATTTTTTATAAAGTTCAAGATTTTTCCTTTCAAAATATAGATCATTATTCATCTTCTGGATTAGTTACTCGAATGACAACAGATACAACCAATATTCAAATGGCCTTTATGATGACGATACGTATTTTAACGAGAACTCCTATTATGATGATTTTGTCTTTATTTATGGCGATTAATATTAACAAAAACATAGCATCTTTATTCCTCGTTGGTGTCATTTTATTAGCTGGAGGATTGGGGATTATTGTAAAAGTGGTCCATCCTTATTTTCGAAAAGTATTTCAATCTTACGATACTCTTAATCAAGTTGTACAAGAAAATGTAAGAGGGGCTAGAGTGGTAAAGGCTTATGTTCGAGAAGATTATGAAATAGATAAGTTTAAAGATGTTTCTTCTCTTGTCTATCGTCTTTACACGACAGCACAAAAAATTGTTGCTTGGAATGGACCTTTAATGCAATTTACCATGTATCTTGTTATTTTAGCTATCTTCCTGATAGGAGGAAAAGCGATCGCCTATGGAAATATGAAAATAGGCGAACTCACAGCTATTATGGTATATGCAATGCAAATACTAATCTCTTTAATGATGGTTACCTTCGTTTTTGTTTTAAATATTATATCTTCAGCTTCTGCTGATCGTATCGAAGAAATATTAAGAGAAGAACCATCTTTAGCAAATCCTAAACATCCAAAGGGAGATGTGAAACAAGGAGATATCCAATTTGACCATGTAAATTTCCGTTATAAAAATGAAGGGAAAAAGTATATTTTAAATGATATTAATTTTTCTATCCATGAAGGGGAAACCATTGGTATTATTGGAGGAACTGGTTCAGGGAAATCCACATTAGTCCAACTTATACCTCGCTTATACGATGTAACGGAAGGTAGAATATTAGTTGGTGGGATAGATGTTAGAGACTATGACCTAACCACATTAAGGGATAAGGTGGCAATGGTCTTACAAAAAAACACTTTGTTTACTGGAACGATTAAGGATAATATTCGTTGGGGAAATCAAGAAGCAACAGATGAGGAAGTTCAGGAAGTTTGTAAACTAGCAAAAGCCCATGACTTTATTAAAGAATTTCCGAAAGGCTATGATACTACGATTACTCAAGGTGGAACAAATGTAAGTGGAGGTCAAAAACAAAGACTTTGTATTGCTAGAGCTTTGTTAAAGAAGCCTAAGATATTAATCTTAGATGATTCTATGTCTGCTGTAGATACGAAAACAGAGTCTGAGATTCGTCACGGACTTATGAATCATTTACCAAATACTACAAAGATTATTATTTCTCAAAGAATATCTTCTATAGAAGATGCAGATAGGATTATTGTTATTCATGAAGGAAGAATTCACGGATTTGGAACTTCTCAAGAACTATTAAAGACCAATCATATTTATCGTGAGATTTATGAAACTCAATTAGAGGGAGGTGATCGTCTTGAAGGATAAAAAAGGTAAACCAAAGAATCCTTGGCAAACAGGAAAAAGGTTGTTTTCTTATATTTCTAAGGACTACTTAGGACGGTTCCTAATTGTTATTGGGTCCATTATTTTTAGTACTTTAGCTTCTGTTTCCATTTCTTTGTCTTTAAAATACTTGATTGATGATTACATCATTCCTTTAATGAAAGAAGGAAATCCAGATTTTACAAATTTCTACCAAGCGTTATCTATTCTAGCGGCTATATTTTTTGTTGGGATTGTAGCGACTTTTATTAAGGCGAGAATTATGGTTATTATTGGACAAGGGGTAATTAAAAATATTCGAGATGAAATGTTTACACATTTACAACGACTTCCTATTGCTTATTTTGATGAAAATAGCCATGGGAATATTATGTCTCGCTTCACCAATGATACAGATACTTTACGACAAATGTTAAATCAATCCCTACCTCAAATATTACAATCTTTTATTATGATTACAGCTACTTTTATAGCTATGGTATCCTTGTCTCCAAGACTGACCTTAGTGGCTATTCTTATGCTTATCTTAATGTATATAGCAGGGAAATATATCCTTAAAAATAGTGGTAAGTATTTTGTTCTTCAACAAAGCTCCCTAGGTCATGTATCTGGATTTATAGAAGAAAGAGTTGTAGGACAAAAGGTTGTAAAAATCTTTAATTATGAAGAAAAAACGAAAGAAGAATTTGATAAAGTCAATGAAGAATTATTCCGAGCCACATCAAAGGCAAATGGATTTGCAAATATAACAGCGCCAGTAATTGCAAATATTGGGAATCTTCAGTTTGTTGTTACAGCTGTTCTTGGTGGTGTGTTAGCGATTAAAGGATACGGTATTACCTTTGGTGTTTTAGCCGCTTTCCTTCAATTTACAAAATCATTTACACAACCGATTATGCAAATGGGACAACAATTTAATACTATTGTTATGGCTCTAGCTGGAGCAGAACGGATTTTTACTATGCTTGACGAAACTCCAGAAATAGATGAAGGTTCGGTAGAATTAGTTCGTATTCAAAAGGAAAATGGAAAGATAGTAGAATCTGATGAAGGTGAATACCATTGGAAAAAAATGGAAAATGGAGAACCTGTATACATTCCAGTAAAAGGAGATGTTCGGTTTGAAAACATGTCCTTTGGATATGAGGAAGGTCAACTTGTTTTAAAGGATTTAAATTTATATGCTAAGCCTGGACAAAAATTAGCTTTTGTTGGATCTACAGGAGCAGGGAAAACCACAATTATGAATTTGGTGAATCGATTTTATGATGTAAAAGAAGGTAGAATCCTATACGATGGTATTGATGTAAAAGATATTAAAAAAGCAGATTTACGAAGGTCTTTAGGTATTGTTTTACAAGACACACACCTATTTACTGGTACAATTCGTGAAAATATTCGTTATGGGAATATTCATGCTAGTGATGAAGAAGTAAAAGAAGCAGCTAAGTTAGCTTATGCAGATACTTTTATTGAACGGATGCCAAAAGGTTATGATACTGTACTAAGTGGGGACGGAGAAGATTTGTCCCAAGGTCAAAGACAGTTAATATCCATTGCTCGAGCAGCTATAACCCATTCTCCTGTTCTAATCCTTGATGAGGCAACTTCAAATATTGATACAAGAACGGAAGCCATCGTTCAAAGAGGTATGGACAATCTTATGAAGGGAAAGACTGTATTTGTTATTGCCCATCGATTATCGACGATAAAGAATTCCAATGCGATCATTGTTTTAGACCATGGTAAGATTATGGAACGAGGAGATCATCAAGATCTTATGGAACAAAAAGGAATCTACTATGAATTGTATACTGGAAAAAGAGAAATGGATTAGAAAAATGGAAAGACAGGACTTATTATAATTTTCTAAAAATATATATTTTTGGAAAAAAAGTCTTTACATATGAGTAAAGACTGATATAATAAGAATGAGCATGTATTCATATGAATATATGTCGATAAAAATATTTAGGAGGTTATACTATGTCAGCAAGTTGTGGAAGTATGAAAAAAGGGGAAGTTTATACCTGTAAAGATTGTGGATTTGAAATCGAAGTTCTTAAAGAATGTAATTGTGATGTAGATGAAGCTTGTCAACCAGATCAAGATCATTGCTGTGATTTTGAATGTTGTGGACAACCAATGGTAAGAAAATAAAGATTTGACACGGGAAACCGTGTCAATTTTATTTTATAAAGGTATGTTTCTTTTCTTTTAAGTTGGTGTATTGAGAATTCTTAAGATTATGAAGATATTCCTAAGATTTTATTAAGTTAATAAATAAGCCCTTCTTTTTTGCTACAATAATGATAAAGATTGGGAAAAGGAGGAAATTATGGATACTAGAACAAAAGGTAAAATTACCTTTGTCATTATTCTTCTTATTATCTTTGGAATATTCTTTCACATTCGCGGTTCGTCGTTATTTTTTTTCAAAAAATATCATAGTAAGAGTGTTTATGTTATGGATAACTTTGGGAAGAAAGTTAAGGGAAAAAATGAAAGTGAAAAGCTTCCACCAGCTTCCCTTACAAAACTTCTAACTGCTCTAACTGCAAAGGAAAAAATAGAAAATCTTCAAGAACTAGTTCCCATAGATGTAGAATCTTATAAAAAAATGGTGGCAAAAAATTCATCTATGGCAGGATTTTATGGTAAGGAATATGTAACCTATGAAGATTTATTGGCAGGTCTATTATTAGCTTCTGGTGGTGAATGTGCAGGAACCTTGGCCATATCAACCTATGGTTCAAGGGACGCTTTTGTCCAAAGAATGAATGAAAAAGCAAAGGAATTAGGGTGTGAAAATAGCTATTTCACAAATCCAGAAGGGATGGACGATGAAGAAATGGTTACCACAGCAAAGGATATGGCCATCCTTTTAAAAGCGGTTTTTGATGATCCTGAACTTGGTCATATTATTACTCAAAAGACTTATCAAAGTGTATCTTCCTTAGATCATCCTCAAGGACTTACTATTGTTAGTACTGTTTTAGGTACTATTCAAGAAGGAGAAATCAAAGAAGGTAGTATTGTTGGTGGGAAAAGTGGGACGACAGATCTTGCTGGTCTTTGCTGGGCAACTATTTTAAAGAAAGATGATAAGATTTATTTTGCTGTTACTATGGGAGCGCCATATCAGAATATTAAAAATCATGAATTATACCAAAAAGAAGATACAATTAAATTATTAGATTCTCTATAATAAAAAAACGGCATATGCCGTTTTTTAGTCTAAATCATAAAGTTCTATCTTCCCTTGCTCTAAAGATTTTGGAACATGAATAATTCTTTGGTTAGAAGAACCTCGAAATCGTAATGTAAGGTCTTTTAAAGTGTGGACAAAAGGACCATCTACTAATACATCTGTATATTTTAGTAGGGAACTCATATCTTTATCTTTTATAATCTCTTCCCATGTATATCCAGAATAAATCCAAAGGGATTTTTGTATTTCTTTCTTAAATCGTTTCACAATAGGGAGTAAATCCCTTGCATTATCCATAGGCTCTCCACCTAGTACTGTTAATCCAACAGAATTTGGATTTTTTAAATATGAAAAGAGTTCCTCTTCCGTTTCTTTTGTCCATAGATTCCCACTTGTAAAGTCTTGATATTCCACATTAAAACAATGGGGACAATGATGGGTACATCCTGTGACAAATAAGGAGGTACGAATTCCCTCCCCATTGGCGATATCAAATTTTCTAATTTGTCCGTAACGCATTAGATATGAAGCACCCGATCTTTAATCTCTTTGGTACGTCCCTCATTCCAGAAGTTTTCGCCCAAGTAGCCACAGGTTCTTCTTATTACCGTTAGCTTGGAACGGTTAGTATTATGACATTGTGGACATTCCCAATCATTGTTTTCATTAACTTTTATTTCCAAGTTATAACCACATTCATGACAATAGTCAGATTTTGTATTAAATTCAGCATAAGTGATATGGTCATAAATATAACGAATCATTCCTTCCAAAGCATCAAGATTATGGGATAGATTTGGAATCTCTGCATAAGAAATACATCCACCAGTGGAAATTTCTTGGAATTCTGCTTCAAATTCAAATTTATCAAAAACATCAATTTCTTCTTGAACATTTACATGATAGGAATTGGTATAATAACCTTTATCGGTAATATCTTTGATTTCCCCAAATCTTGCACGATCCAAAGAACAAAAGCGATGTGTCAATGATTCTGCTGGTGTACCATAAAGGGCAAATCCTAATCCAGTTTCCTCTCGTAAATCTTGTATAAAATCTTTTAATCGGTGCATAACTTTTAGAGCAAATTCTTTTCCCTCAGGTTCTGTATGTGAGACACCTTTAATTAACTTAGTTGCTTCATAAATTCCAATATAGCCTAAAGAAATGGAAGCATAGCCCTCATGTAATAATGAAGTTACAGGTTCATTTTTCCCTAAGCGAGCAATAGCTCCATATTGCCAATGGATAGGAGATGAATCACTGGTAATATCCTTTAATAATTCATATCGTAGGAATAAAGCTCTTTTAGCTAAATCCAATCTCTTTTCTAAGATTTGAAAATATTTCTCCTCATTACCTTTTGCTAAAATTCCAATTTGAGGTAAGTTTAAAGAGACGACCCCCATATTAAAACGTCCGTCAAAAATATATTCTCCCTTTTCATTTTTCCAAGGAGCTAAGAAGGAGCGACAGCCCATAGGACTAAAAACATTACCTTCATAAAGTTCCCTCATCTTTTTAGCAGAAATATAGTCAGGATACATCCTTTTTGCTGTACATTTAGCAGCTAATTTTGTTAAATAATAGTATGGACGCTCTGGTTCAACATTATGTTCATCTAAAACATAAATTAGCTTTGGAAATGCTGGAGTGATAAAAACATTTTGTTCATTTTTCACTCCCTCATATCGTTGAATTAGGATTTCCTCTGTTATCATAGCTGCTTCTTTTTCATATTCATAACCAGGTAAAAAATACATAAATAAAGTGACAAAAGGTGCTTGGCCATTGGTAGTCATCAAAGTGTTAATTTGGTATTGAATGGTTTGGATACCATCTTTGATTTCTTTTCTAGTTCTTTTCCATGCAATTTCTTCAGCTTTTTTATGATTAGGCTCCATACCATAGATTTCAGTTTGCTCTTCCAATACAGCTTTCAAATATTTTTCATAGGATTTTCGAACAAAAGGAGCAAGAATACGGTCGATTCCATTAATACTTTGTCCCCCATATTGGCCACTGGCAACTTGGGCAATAATTTGTGTTGTTACTGTACAGGCTACTTGAAAAGATTTTGGAGAGTCTATTTTTTTCCCGTTAATCACAGTACCATTATGTAACATATCTTCTAAGTTAATAAGACAACAATTAAACATTGGTTGGATGATATAGTCCATATCATGGAAATGGATGGCACCACTATCATGGGCTTGTACAATATCCGTTGGGATGATTTTTCTCCTGGCAATATCTTTTGATATTTCTCCAGCAATCAAATCTCTTTGGGTTGATACAATTTTTGCATCCTTATTTGAATTTTCATCTAAAGCTTCTAGATTACTTTTATTCAATAGCCCTAGAACATCTTCATCTGTAGTATTTTCTCTTCTTTTAAAAGCTTGTACCGCCTTATAATTTTCATAAGCTCTGGCAGTTGCTGGATTATTATGCTTTAATAATTTGTAATAAACTTGATCTTCAATTTCGTAAATAGTCAAATCTTTTTGCAAAGTTACTGCAAAATCTTTGATTTCGTTAGCAATTTCTTCTGCTTGTCCTGGCTCGTAAATACCACTACTACTTTTCATTGCTTTTTCAATAGCAAGGGTAATTTTATTTGGATCAAAAGGTACCATAGAGCCGTCTCTTTTTATAACTTGTAACATATCATCCCTCCCGCAGGCTATTATACCATATCTTGTGGTAGAGACAAAATAAAAACGGCATATATACTAATGATGAGAAATGAGATGAAATAAAGGATTCGGAGACATTAGTAAAATTGTACTGAAAATAAACATGATAAGAATTATCTTTTAAATGATCAAAGGAAGGGGATCTTAAAAAATGAATTTGAAAAGCTTTCTTTTACTTACATTATTTATTCAAGTAGTTAAAGGGTATAATAAATATTAAGATATTTTAAAGTTCATGAGTAAACTAGAGTTATCCAAAAGGAGATATTTATGGAAAATAAAGATTTACAAGCTGTTATTTCACTACGAAAAGAGTTACATGAACATCCTGAACCTTCAGAACATGAAGTGGAGACTAGAAGAAGGTTGATGGAGTTTTTGAAAAAACATACAAAAGTAAAGATTGTTGATAAGGGTCGTTGGTTTTATGCCATTAAAGAAGAAGAGGGGGCAAAAGAAACTATCGCTTTTCGAGCTGATCATGATGCTATCATTAGTGAAGATGGAAATGCCTTCCATGGTTGTGGTCATGATGGTCATTCTGCCACTTTATGTGGACTAGCGATGGAATTGGATAATGTGGAAACAGGAAAAAACATTGTTTACTTATTCCAGCATGCAGAAGAAAATGGAGCGGGAGCTAAGGAATGTGTTGAAATATTTGATGAGGTAGATATTGACCGTATCTATGGATTTCACAATTGGCCTCATTTTGAATTAGGAAAACCGATTGTAAAAAAGGGTACTTTTATGTGTGCATCAAAAGGATTAACCATATCCTTTCTAGGGAAACAATCCCATGCGTCAGAACCAGAACATGGTGTTAACCCTATTTATTTGATTGGTAAGATTATTGAATTAGTAAAACCATTATCTGAATTTCAAGGATATGTTCCTTCAAATTGGAATGGGATAGATTTTTCTAGTATGGTTCTTTGTACTATTATACATGTTCGACTAGGAGAAGAAGGAGCTTTTGGAGTTAGTCCTTCTCGTGGAGAAATCTCCTTAACTTTACGAGGAGCTACCTTAGAAGACCTTAATAAATTAGAAGAAAGTATTAAAAACTTTGCCATGAAAGAAAGTAAGAAGGAAGGGATGGAAGTTTCCTTTAAGATTTCAGATGAGTTTCCTGATACAACAAATGATGAGGGGGAAGTGGAACGAATTGTAAGTATATTTGAAAAACATGGGGTAAATCCATATTGGTTGGAGGAGCCAATACGAAGTTCAGAGGATTTTGGCTGGTATCAAAAGGAAGTTCCAGGAGCGTTCTTTTACATTGGGTCTGGACTGGATCAACCGGATTTGCATACCATTGAATTCGATTTTCCAGATTCGATAATTCCAGAAGCAATTTCCTATTTACGTTGGATAGCCCAAGATTAGGAGTAAACGATGGAATTATTAAAAGATTTTGTAGAAGAACGAGGTTTTATTTGGTCATCTTGGCGAAGATATTTTCATCATCATCCGGAAAAAGCAGGAAAAGAAACAGAGACTCTTTACTTTATAAAAGGTTTATTGGAAGATATGAATTTGGATTTTGAAGAATATGATGATACTTGTATTGTGAATATTTCAGGAAGTGAACCTGGTTTCACCTACCTTTTTGAAACAAATTTGGAAGCTCAAGAACAAGTAGAAAAAGCGAAAGTACCTTATCGTTCCAAAGAATATGGACTGATGCACGCCTTAGGAAATGATGTGAAAACCACAATTCTTCTTGGTATTTGTGATTATTTTTCGGACCATAATCTTCCTAAAGGAAAAGTGAAATGTGTTTTTAGAAATAACTATAATAGGAAGGAAAAAAATAGTCCTAATAAAAATATCCCCTCTGATTTTATATTTCAAGTTTCGGTCAATCCTAAGATGTTACCAGAAGAGATTCTTATTTATTATGAAAATTTGAAAAAAAGTGAATTTGAAAAATCAGTAGAAGATCTTAATAAAATATGGCCTTACCTTACCATTCGTTTTAAAAACTCTAAAACAACAGATGAGCTATCTACACTTTCCTCTAAAATTACTTTAGATTTAGGTTGTGGGTTTCCAGATAAAGAAAATCCACCTTTAGGAGATTCTAAATTTGAAGTAAATGAGGATTGTATTCCTATTGGTGTTTTTTTGGGACTTGGAATGATTATAGAAGGATGAGATAAAGGGACTAGGAAGTCCCTTTTTAAATAGAAAGAAAAACAAGATTGTATTTCAGTCTTTCCCCTTCCTTTCCTTTTGAAATTGTAGTAATCTCTTGATGTTTTTTAAAAATTCTTATAAAATAGGAAAAGAAGAAAATAAAGGTTAGGTGAAAGATTGAAAATACTCTACCGTATATTTGTGGGGTTAACTATTATATTATTGTCCTTAGGACTTTATTTTGGATATATGTTAAAGCCATCACAGGAACAAAAAAAGAGAATTATAGCCCAAAGAGAAAAGGCAAATGTTACAGAAATACCTCGTGTTAATGCTTTTGATGGAGACAATCCTCTACATATTTTAGTACTAGGTATAGACCGAACAAAGACTACAGAGTTGGATAAAGATGATAATCCAAGTCGTACTGATACGATGATGCTATTTACCATTGACCCAGTAGGAAAATCTGCCCAATTACTCTCGATACCTAGAGATAGTTACGTATATGTACCAGGTCATGGTATGACTAAAATTAACCATGCTTTTGCTTATGGGGAATATCCATTAACGAAAAAGACAGTGGAACAATTTTTAGACATTGACATTGATTTTTATGCCATTGTAGACTATGATGCAGTCCGTGAACTAACGACTACTGTTGGGGGAGTGGAAGTTTATATGCCTGTGGATTATAAATATTCAGATCCAAGTGTAATTCCACCACTAGAAATTGATTTTCACAAAGGATATCATCTTGTAGAAGGAGATGATGCCGTTCGGTTTTTAAGAATTCGAAAAGCCTTTGATGATCAAGATATTGGAAGAATTGGACAACAACAAAAGTTCTTAATGAGTTTATTAAAAAAAATGAAGCGACCAGGAATGATTTTAAAGTTGCCACAATTAATTGACATTGTCCAAAATTATGTAGACACAGATTTGACATATGGACAAATAGCTGACTTGGCATATTTTGGTTTATCTATGGATTTAAATAATATTCATACTGAAGTTCTCCAAGGAGGAGGGAAACGAATTGGAGAGCAGGATTATTGGATGGTAGATAAATGGATGGCAAGAAAGTTAATCAAAGATTTTTTAAAAACTTCCAGAGAAAATGTGAATAAAGGTGAAGAAAATGAAAATTATGATATTAAAACCAATGATGATGGGTATAAAGAATCATACGACGATGTAAATAGAAATAATAAAGGAGAAGAAAATGGAATTTAAATATGGTGACAAGTGTATTTATTATGGAGATTCTCCAGAAGAATTTAAAGCGATTATTGATTATAAACCTGTAGAAGGTAAAGAAAATGTTATGGATTGCTACCATACAGAAGTAAAAAAAGAACTTGGTGGACAAGGGGTTGCAGGAAAACTAGTTGATGAATTAGCAGAAAGAGCTAGAAAAGAAAACTTTAAAGTTTTACCAACTTGTTCCTATGCAAAAGCAAAAATGGAAAAAGATGAAAAATA
The DNA here is from genome assembly GCA_030537855.1 of Tissierellia bacterium. Lineage (GTDB taxonomy): Bacteria > Bacillota > Clostridia > Tissierellales > Peptoniphilaceae > JAUNVD01. Next base: position 38,667 of record JAUNVD010000018.1, read on the forward strand.
TAAGGATGTACTATACCAAGAGTAGTCTAATTTGACCGAAGGAAAACCTTCGGTCTTTTTTCATTTTAAAAGTCTAAAATTATTCTAGAATATAGTTGACAATAAAATCCAAACTATGTTAATATAACTAACGTTGTACCGAAAGACTTATGTTAAGGAAAGATTAAAATTTTG
>JAUNVD010000080.1 GCA_030537855.1 Tissierellia bacterium
CCTTGGTACAAAAACTGCGTAGAAAAACCGAAGAGCTTAGCTCTTCGGTTTTTTTTCTATGGGAAATTATGGAGATTGTTATAATAGAATTCAATATGTTTTAAATTGGATGATAAAATATTGAAAATAATAATTCTTTATTGTAAGAATAAAGATAACGTTTTCTTTTATGATAAAATAAGACTAACGATAGAATTTTATTTGTTGTTATATACTTTATTTTAATTCAAGATAAACTAAATATAACGATTTGAGAAGAAAAAATAACATTAAATAATAGTAGAAAAGCGTTGACATAACAGAACATAACATATATAATTTATTTAAGATTATGTATTGAAATATTGAGTGAGGAATGAAAATGTTTCCAGTAGAAAGACAAAAATATATCTTAGAAGAAATAAAGAATCATGGGTTTGTTAAGGTCGATGATTTATCAAAAGAGCTGGGAGTTTCGTCAATGACCATCCATCGTGACTTAGATCTCTTAGAGAAAAAAAGAAAATTAAGAAAAAAATATGGAGGAGCAGTTCGAATTAACGAATTATTAAATGAAACAGCTTCATCTAAAAGAAGAACTGAGAACACAAAAATAAAAAAGAAAATTGCATATAAAGCTCTGGAGCTAATTAATCATGGTGACGTTATTCTTCTTGATGGGGGATCAACAAATTTCGAGCTAGCTAAATTAATAAATGATAAAGAGCACCTTAATTTGACGGTGATTACTAATGATCTTAATATAGCAGTAACTTTATGCCCGAACACAAAAGTTCGTTTAATTATGATAGGAGGTGTTGTTGATGGTAATAATGAATTAACATCGGGCAGTTTAGCAAATAGTTTTTTAGATAATTTCTCCATTGACAAATCCTTTATTGGAACGCAAGCTATTAATGAAGAAATGTACATCATGACAACACAAGAGAAAAAGATAACTTTAAAGAAAAAATATTTAGAGCGATCTGCGCAGAATATTTTGGTAACGGATAAAACAAAATTTGGGGAAGATCGATTGTTTAAAATAACTCAGATCAAGGATTTTGATTACCTCATAACTGACGCTAAATTAAATAAAGAACTTAAAAAATATTGTGTTCATAATAGTGTAAAATTACTAACTATTGATTAGTAAAAAACTGAGAGGAGAAAATATGGGAAGACATGTTGTCATTGCGGACGATTTAACTGGCGCTAATGCAAATTGCTCATTAATGAAAAAAATAGGCCTTACTTCTGCTAGTATATTAAATCTTAATGATGAAATTCCAAAAGATTTTGACATGATTGCATTAACCACAGACTCAAGAGGAATGCCAAAAGAACATGCATATGCAGCGGTACATAATGCATTAAGTAAAGTTGTAGCAGACGATGTAACTTTATATTCAAAAAGGGTTGACTCTACATTAAGAGGCAATATTGGTACTGAAATTAATGCATTTTTTGATGTATTAGGTGAAAATTATATGGCAATAGCAGTGCCTGTATACCCATCAACAGGAAGAGTTGTTGTTAATAGTACGATGTTAGTAAATGGAGAGCTATTAGTAAACTCAGATGCAGGAAAAGACACAAAGACGCCGGTATCTACTTCGAATGTCGGAGATCTTTTTTCTAAAGACTTCCAATATAAAACGAATACTATTTGCATTGAGGACATTGAAAAAGGCTATAAAAAGCTGAGTAAAAAAATAATAGAAGAAAAAAAGAAAGGAGTTAAACTATTAATTTTTGACGGAGTTACCGATCTTCATTTACAAATAATAGCAAAAGCAGTATTAGATACGAATATAAATTTTTTTACAGTTGACCCAGGTCCTTTTACTATGGAAGTTGCAAGAGAACAATTGGAAAAGGATAAGATCTATAATAAAGTATTGATGGTTGTTGGTTCAGTTACCGATATTACAATAAATCAGATAAGAGAATTAGTAATAAATTATCCAGTGAATATTCTGATGGTAGATGCAAGTGAACTGGCGAATCAAAATCGAAGAAATATCGAAATTAAAAGAGCTTGTGAGGAGGCAAAAGAGTTATTAAAAGGAGAAGACATCTTGTTGATAACTACTACACCTTACCAACCAGGTCAAATGAGAATTAATTTAAAAGAATTATCGAAGAAAACAGGATTGAGTATTGATGAAATTTCCATATTAATTTCAGAAGGCTTAGCTGAAATTGCATGTAAAGTGATTCACAGCGACAACTCATTTGCTGGCGTTTTTATAAGTGGTGGTGACATTACAGTTGCTTTTGCGAATCAGATTAAATCGACAGGAATTGAGATAAGGGAAGAAGTAATTCCCTTAGCAGCTTATGGTAGATTTATTCATGGTACGAATCCAGGGTTAAGAGTTATTAGTAAAGGTGGCATGGTGGGTGATATCAATGCGATGAAAGTATGTTTGGAGAAATTAAAGAAAGATTAATATTGTCACTATTAGAATTTTGATAAAAAAGGAGAGAAACTATGAAAACAAAACCGATTATTGGAATACCGTTAGGAGATCCGGCAGGAATAGGTCCAGAAATTACTATGCATACATTTAATGATGAAGGACTACATGAAATTTGTAGAATGTTTCTAATAGGCGATGAGTATGTAGTTAGACGTGCTTTAGAAATCACTAAATTACCTTTAAAAGTGAATGTGGTCAAAAAAGTGGAAGAATCAAAATTTGAACCAGGAACTATTGATATGATAGACTTGGGAATTATTAAGGAACCATATGAATTTGGAAAGGTCAATGGAGAATGTGGTAAAGCATCTTATGAATATATAAAATTATGTGGAGAATTAGCAATGAATAAAGAAATAGATGCTATGGCCACAACACCGATAAATAAGGAATCTCTTCGAGCCGGTGAAATTCCATATATTGGACATACTGAAATGTTAGAAGCTATTTCAGGGGTGAAGGATCCTTTAACGATGTTTGAAGTAAATGACTTAAGAGTTTTCTTTTTATCAAGACATGTTTCATTAAAAGATGCTATTGAACTTGTGAAATATGAGAGGGTGCTCGATTACATTAAACGATGCATAGAAGCGATGAATAGGCTTGGGGTATATGGTACTATGGCCGTAGCAGGTTTAAATCCACATTCAGGGGAACACGGATTATTTGGATATGAGGAAGTAGATGAAATAACACCTGCCATAGAACAGGCACAAAAAGAAGGCTACGATGTAGTTGGACCAATAGGCGCAGATTCAGTATTCCATCTTGCACTATGTGGAAAATACGCTTCTGTTTTAAGTTTGTATCATGATCAAGGACATATTGCAACTAAAACTTATGATTTTGAAAAAACAATTTCTTTGACAAATTCAATGCCGTTTTTAAGAACAAGTGTTGATCATGGTACCGCATATAATCATGCTGGAAAAAACACAGCATCTGCAGTAAGTATGATAGAAGCTGTTAGATTAGCTGCAAAGTATGCACCTAATTTTAACAAGTAATATGAAATTTAAAGTAAACATATACAAGGAAGGAGATACTAGTGGGTGAATTGAATTTATCAGGAAATCAGATGATTATAGCCATGATCATTGGGATTATCTTATTAGTTTATCTAATTTTAAAAACGAAAGTTCACACATTTCTTGCGCTAATCATTGCTTCCATTGTTATTGGATTAGTTGGTGGAATGCCTCAGGATGCCATTATAGATGCTATAACCAGTGGTTTTGGAGGAACTTTAGGAAGCATTGGTATAATAATCGGCTTCGGTGTTATGATGGGTCAAATTTTTGAAAAAAGTGGAGCTGCAAAAAGAATGGCTTATATATTTTTGCGTCTGTTGGGCAAGAACAAAGAAGAGGCAGCTCTTGCCGTAACAGGTTTTTTAGTCTCAATTCCTATATATTGTGATTCTGGATTCATAATTTTAGCGCCTTTGGCGAAAGCATTGTCCAGTCAAACCAAGAAATCTATTGTAGGAATGGGAATTGCGTTAGCTTCTGGCTTAGTGATTACCCATAGTTTGGTGCCTCCAACTCCTGGTCCAGTAGGAGCAGCGGGGATTTATGGAGCAAATGTTGGAGCAGTAATCTTATGGGGGATGTTAATTGCGATACCTATGTTAATTGGAGTATTGCTTTATGCGAAATTTTTGAACACAAAAATTTATCAACTACCAGATGAATCGGGTGAAGGGTGGGTACGCTCAGATTTTCAAAAAAGCGTAGAATCTTCAGGTATTGATTTTTCTAACGAAAATCTCCCATCAACAGGTACTTCATTTGCACCTATTCTCGTACCAATCCTACTAATATTACTTAATACGGTTGGTAATATCATCACTATTGAAGGAACACTAGGAAGTATTTTTAAGTTTTTAGGAACACCAATTGTTGCGGTTGCAATAGGTCTTTTGTTAGCAATATTTACCTTGACGAAAGATATGAGTAGGAACGATGTTTTAGCTACAATGGAAAAAGGAATCAGTTCAGCAGGCATTATAATACTGGTAACTGGAGGAGGTGGAGCCTTGGGTTCGGTATTAAGGACAAGCGGTGTTGGAGAATATATCGCAGAATTTATTGCTAAGTCGAGCATTCCTCCATTATTTTTACCTTTTATCATTGCAACATTAATGAGATTCATCCAAGGTTCAGGGACAGTATCCATGTTGACAGCTGCTTCGATCACAGCTCCAATCATGGCTTCACTTGCCGTTAACCCAGTATTTGCCACATTATCAGCATGTATTGGATCATTATTTTTTAGTTATTTTAATGATTCGTTTTTCTGGGTAGTAAACAGAACAATAGGAATCACGAACCCAAGAGAGCAAATAAAAGTATGGTCTATACCAACAACAATTGCCTGGGCTATAGGATTTGTCGTTTTATTGATAATAAATATGATTTTTGGTTAAAGATCATAGAATAAACAAATTGAAAAAGCAAGATCTTAATTTATTAAGATCTTGCTTTTTACTTCGCTAATATGAGTATATCAAGAGACAATAGAAAGATTTAAAAAGATATCAACAGTTCATCGGTTTTAATGATGAAAAAACGCTAAAGTTCAAGCGACGATTCCAATACAAACACATCTTCAAAATCCTAGGAAGGGAATTTGAAGGTCTGAATACAATGTTCCTTTATAATTTCTGGGACAT
>JAUNVD010000019.1 GCA_030537855.1 Tissierellia bacterium
AAATAAAAAAGACCCTTAAAGATGTAGTGACCCCCTAAATCCGTACTTGGATTAGGGGGTACTTTTATGTTCCACTTTCCCCATCATTATTTTAGTAAAACCTTTTAATAGTTCTTTTGGCAGTCTTTCTAATTCATTTCCTAAAACGATACCTTTTTTTTCACTTTCTCCTTCATTCCAAATATATTGAAAGCGATCTAACTCTGACTTAGTCAACTCTCCAATTTGAAACCCAAAAAGGTAGATACCTTTTGATTTTAAATGGTCTATGGCTTCTTTTGTCATATCTGGATCAATACTAGCTCCATCGGTAATCATAAATACAATTTTTAATAGTTTTTCATTTCTTATTTTTTTCTTTTCTACCGGACTAATCGAAGAATCAAGATATTCTAAGACTTTATAGTCATGGGTATACCCAAAGGTTCCGTCTAAAGTGGTTAAAATTTTCATCCATTCCACTTCCCTTTCCCAAGACCCAAGGATAGATTTTAAAGGTAATATTTTTTCAAATTCCGTACCAAAATAAATAACTTCTGTATATAATTTACAATATTTTTTTAGCTCTTTCCGATACCGATATAAATACTCCCCAAAATCTTTTAAAGACCATAGCATTGCCAATAAGGCTCTTCGACTGTAATAGATTTTTATTGGATCCATGGAACCTGAATTATCCATAATCAAAGATACTTCAATTCTTTCAGGAGCAATTGTAGTCTCATAATAAGGAGAAATCCTTTCATAAATAGGGGGAATCATCCTACCACTATTTTGACTTTCTACAACTTCAGGATAAACACGAATAAGCTCCTCTACATCTAAGTTTCCCCTTCTTTGTTCAGACTCTATCTCTCTTTGTTCAAATAAAGATTCTCCTAAAATTGTTTTCCAAACTTCACGCATTTCTTCACGAAGTGGTTGGATATCCTTTTTAATTTCTTCAAAATCATTACGAGTTTCTTTATTGATTCCATGAAATCCATCTAACGCATTTTTATCCAATTCTTCTAGAATTTGTCTCCGATTATCCATGGAAATTTCCATACTATCAGGAGAACCTTCCATAGAACGAATTAGATCTTCCAAAGGAATAGGATCCATAAACTCCATCGAAGAATCTTTGTTTTCTTCTTCAAATTTTTGTAGCATCTTTTCCTTTGGCATCATTTCTGTTTTTCCTTCTATGTAATCTTTATTTGATGATTTTTTAAAATTCTCCAAATCTTCTTGCCAAAGGCCGCAATAAAGATCTAAGAAAAAACCTCGTAAGTAAAGGTCTCTTTTTTCCATCTTAGGAGAATTTCCAAAAACTGGAGAAAATAACCCTCTTACAAAATGATCTAAATCTTCTCCTAAGCGTTTCCTTTTATAAAGATCTAAGATTTTAGGAGGTATGGGCCATACTCCCTCTCCCAACAAAATATAAGGGAGCAATCCATAAATAAATTCAATATGATACTGCCTTTGAGCTTTTATTAAGATTCCTTCTCTTTCCCATAAACTAATTACAGAAATGATAAACTCATCTTCTCGAAAATAGGGAAAAACATCTTGTAACAAAAATACTCCTGTTAATATATCAAATATATAATAAATTCTATAAATCTCTTTGTCTGTATATTCTAAAACAACTTCCTCAGAAGCTTCATCTTTACCTGGAAACAAGGACTTCCCTATAAAATTAGTCATTGTTTTACTTAGTTCCTGAATAAACTCTCGCCTTTTCTTAAAACCCTCTAGATTTTCATGGAGTTGACGAACCATCACTAGCTGTATATATAGTTTTGCAATAAATTCTTCTTCTGTTAACTCTAAGTCTATAATCTTTGAAGAAGGAATACTTAATCTTTTAGCCTCAGGATTATAGAGAAAATTATCTATATTTTCATCAATAGAAAGAGTAAAATGGCCATCTTCTAAAAAAATGGCAATATTGCTTTTCTCTTTATGAATGATTCTCATAAGGTCTTTTATATTCAAAGTCAAAATTACCTCCTAGAAAAATGCCCCTGTTTCCCGTTTGATTCGATCAATATATTCTTTATTACTCCTTGGTAAAGAAATGTTTAATCGAGCAAGTCTACCACTCCACCCTGCTAGTAGAAATTCATCCTTCCCTGTTTTTTCAATGGCAGATATAAATGTTGGGAACCCTTGAAAACTCTCACCATACTTCCAAAACCCATTATGAAAATAGAGATGCATACAACGTTTTTTTGCACCAACCACCAATAAATTTTCCTGGTCTAAAAAAGCTCCGTCATAAATTAATTCTCGAAAACCTTCTATCTCATGTCCATACTTCCAAGAACCATCATAATATAAAATCCTAGTTTCTCCATTTCCACCTAGTACTAAATAACCATGGTTAATTTTCTTTACTGAATAGATTTTCTTTTGAAACCCATAGATTTCTTTAGATTTATAAAAATGATCATCTTTGATTTGGAGGAGTAAAGTTTTACCTTGAGAGCCAAATAGAAAACATTCCTGTTTATTTCTAACAATTCCTGTTTGCCATGTTTGAGTGCTTCCTTTCCATATGTCTAATGTTTTTAAAGTATAGTCATTTCTTTCAACAAGAAGGGCCAACCCTTCATCCCCTAATAAAAGAAATTTGTCTTTTGATAGGGATAAGACGCCATAAAGCGACTCTTTTCCAGAGTAAATAAGTTCCTTGTACTTCCAAGTTCCCTTATCTTCTTCTAATACCTTGATCTCTCCATATTCCCCTACGACAATCACTTCCTGTTCTCCAACTTTACTACAATCATAAATATGACCTTCGAAACCTGAAATCCGTTCTACTTTTAAATGATGATCTTCTTGCCGAATAAAAGCAGTAAGACCATGACCACCAAATAGTAAAAACTCTCGATTTCTTAAAGGAAGAATTCTCCGTATATCCTCTTCAAAGAATTCAGGATAGATATAAAAACTACCTTCCATTTTAAAATATTCAGGATGTTTCAGATAGAAATTATGGAAAATTTCTTTTTCCATAGATTGTCCTATTTCTGTAAGTCTTTCTACCTCTTCTTGAATCTTAGAATCCCATGTACCTGTTTTATGGATTTCTTCCATCTTTTCTCGTAACTTATATAAATCAAATTCAAATTCAGATAACTTATTCATAAGAATCATCTTCATTCAAAAGTCTTCCAACAATTGTCGTTTCTTCCATTTCTTTTACCCTGTCTTGTAAAGCAATAAATCTTTCTGGTGAAATTTTTTCATCTTCTAAAAGTTGCTCTACCCCTTCTGGTAAATCTTTAAAAGGTGGAGGATTACCAAATAGCCATTGGATACATTCATATACTGTATATACACTAGGTTCTAAAGGTTCATACCTATAGGCTTTCGTCTTTATTTCCTCCATGGATAAAGAAGATTCCCCTACCCCCTTTTTGGAAACATTCCAGCCTTCTGACTTTAAGAAAAAACCAAACATCATGGCAAGATTCATCAAAACATTAACATCATCATCTGAAGTTACTGACCTTATAAATCCGTCCCAAATAGCTTCATCTAAAGACTTCCCTGCTCCTAAATTCCAATCATCTAATATCCTGCGTAAATTCCTTAAACTAAGGACTGAAGTGCTTAATTCCGGTTCTAATCCGTCAGAAAACAAATCCTGTGATTGTCGATATCGGCCAGTAAAGATATCTTGCGTTACCTTTGCGTATTGACAAAGAGCAAATAACTTTTCCATTGTCTTTGCTCCTCCAGGCAAGAAAATATGGCCATCTTCTTCAGCTAAAAGTGATACAAGAACTCGAAACAATTCATTATTTTCTGGATAATCTTGATTCCATAAACTACCCTTTCCATCTTGAGGCAAGTAGGAATATTCAAACCCATAAAATCTTGATGCAAAGGCAGGGTTTAGTTCATCTGTTCCGCCATATAGTACAGATTCACTACTTAAATTACCTGTTGCAATAAGTCCAAACCCATAACCAATCCTTACATTTCCCACACCTGTAATATACACAAGATCTCCAGGTTTTTTTTGTAATAAATCATTGAGTCCAATTAAATGATCCATAGAGATGGCATTAAGCTCGTCAATTATAAGTGGTTTTCCTTCAAGAATAGCAAGTAGTACTTCCCGAGATATTTTTTCCACCTTCGTTCCAAAGGAACCATGTTTTAAACGATATAAAGCTCTAATTTCATTGCTAAAAATTTCTTTTTGTTTTATCTTTACCTTATCATCTAAGGAGTCTAAATACTTTTGATTTTGGGCAACCCATTTTTCTATTAAAATTTCTTCTTCTTCTAAAGCATCTTCTATAGAAACTCCACTTAATGCCCCCTCTACAGTAAGCACTTTTTCTGTGAATAAATCAGCTGCTCGAATATCTTTATTTCCTGCAATAAAAAAAGGTCTTTTGGATTTCGGATCCTCTTTTAAGTAATTTTTTAATGCTTCTTCTTTATACCTAAAATATTTCTCCCTTGTAATCTTCTCATTTCCACATTGTTCCAAAATATAATTGTCAACATATGTGATTTTTGCAAATTCAAAAGCCGCTTCCATAGCTATTTCTGTCTTTCCACTTCCTAAATGACCTCGAAGAAATACGGCTTCCCCTTTAGACAATAAATTGATGATGTCTTTCAAAGCTTTTTTTACATAAGGAGTATGAATCAATTGTCCTTCTTTAATCCCTTGTCTTTCCTGCTTCCATATTTCTTGATAAATAGTATAGTACCAAATAGGATTTCTACTTAGATATTCTTCTTTTTTTCTTTTACAATCTAAAAGCTTACGTTCAATGTTTCGATTTAAAAAAACATTATTAGTAAACCTATTATAAAAACGAAGTAAAAATTCTAAATAATCCACCTCTTGTACCCATTGATCCCATGCAACTCTTGCTTGACATTCTTCCTTTTGTACATAAGGTAAAAAGATCTTTGTAAAATCAGTACCTTCTCTTTTAGGTAGAATAGGTGGATCTATCTTTTCAATGGAAGCTTCCCATTCTTTTAAATATTTTTTATAAAATAAATTCTTTTTCAAAGGTTCTAAAATATCTTTTTTTATATATAAATCTAGAGTTTCATCTTTTTCATCCATGGCAACCCTCCATTTAAATTTGCTTTAATATATAATCTTGTTTTCCGAGTCCTATCTTTTCTCCATATTCCATAAGAATCTTACCATCTACATTCTTATGCTCTCTTGCAAAAGGGTCATACCCTACTTTTTCACAAACTAAATCATAACAGGCTCGATCCAATGCAACAGGATCTGTAGAAGCTAAAATACCTACATCAGGGGCTAAAGGTTTCCCACTCCAGCCACAACAATCACAAAGTGGAGTAATATCCCTTACAAATGTAATAAATCCTACTTTTTCCATTTTATTTTTAATCGAACCATAAGCATATTCAGCCATTTTTTCTAAAAATATATCTGATGCAGAATCCCATTCTATAGATACTGCTCGAACTGGTTTTACAGGACAAACAGTTACGCATTCTCCACATCCATAGCAAATTTCATCATCAATTTCAGCTTTTCTTTCTACTAAATCAATAGCTTCAACAGGACAGTTTACTTTACATCTTCCACAACCGATACAAAGTTCTTTATCAATAGTTGGTTTAACATCTGAGTGTTGTTGTTGTTTTCCTGAAGCTGCAGCACAACCCATAGCCATATTCTTTATAGCCCCACCAAATCCAGAAAGAGAATGACCTTTAAAATGACTTAATACAAACATAGCATCTGAATGAAAGATTTCTCCACCAATCTTAACACTGGAAAAGTGTTTTTTACCAATATCTACATCTACAGAATTTTGACTATATAGACCATCGGCAATAATAATAGGTGCATTAGTTACAGCATAGGCAAATCCATTTTCAATAGCTGTCATCAAATGGTCAACTGAATTTGTTCGACTTCCACTATACAATGTATTCGTATCTGTTAGAAAGGGTTTCCCTCCTTTTTCTTTTATCTTATCAACCACTTGACGCACAGCAACTGGATGCATATATGTAGTATTTCCTTTTTCTCCAAAATGAAGTTTAATGGCTACTTGATTACCTTTTTCAATCTTTTCATCAAACTTTAAAGCATCATAAAGCTTTCGAACCTTACTGGGCATATTATTATTCTCACTTGTCCCATACATCTCTGAAAAATATACCTTTGTCATACTACCCCTCCTTAAAAGTATTATAACACAGAAGAAACCTTTCTAAAATTCTATGTTATAATAGACAATGACAAAAGGAGGAAGCGATGAATCAAAAGCAATATGAAGATATCATAAAAAAGATAGACAATCTTGAAAATAATGTAAAGACCACTGGATTTGATTGGATGAACCTTTTACAAAAAGGATTAATAGCCTTGGTTATCTTTATTGTTGGTACTCAAATTATAAGAATCATTCGTCATTTGGTAAAGAAAAGCTTACAACGAAAAGACGCCACAAGAAGTCAATGCTACTTTGCTGATATGGCTATTAAAATTTTACTTTATATCATTTTAATTATTACCATTGCTGGTACCTTAGGAATACAAACAACATCATTTGTGGCATTAATAGGCTCTATGGGTATAGGGATAGGTTTAGCATTACAAGGAAGCTTATCAGATTTAGCAGCTGGTATTTTAATAATGGCATTAAGACCCTTTCAAACCGATGATATTATTTATCTAGATTCTACAGATGGGGAAAGATTACAAGTTGAAGAAATTCGATTTTTCAATACAAGGTTTTTAAACCTTACTAATTATAAAGTGATTATTCCCAATAGTACATTAGTGAAATCTAAAATTATAAATGTTTCAAAAAGTAATTTTGTACGATTTGAAATTAAATTTGCAGTGGATTATGACACTAATATTGATGAAGTACGGAGTATAATCTTTCAGCTCTTTGATCAAGAAGAAAAGATTAATCAAGATCTACCCTATCAAGTATCGGTAACCCAATTAGCAGATAGTGGGATTGATATTGTATGTAGAGCATACGTAGAAAGTGAAGATCATCTCTCAATGAAATTAAAAATGTTAGAAAAAATAAAAAAAGAACTGGATGCACACCAAGTGGAATTTCCATTTCCACAATTGGTTATCCAAGAACGACAAAAAACAGAGGATTGACCTCTGTTTTTTTATGAAAATATTACTATTCTTGTCAGGTAAATACAAAGTAAATGAATGGGATAATATAAATAAAAGAAATACTTCTGCTGCTTACCTTTTTGTCCATTATATAAAGCAATTGGTATCACTGCAAAATAAACCGCCCCTACCTCAAAATAAAAAGCCAAAATCGTAGAAAGAACTCTTCGCCAAAGCTCTTCCCCATGTAACAAATAAAAGAAACCTATAGCATATATGCCATTTGACCCATAATCAGTACTTAAGAAGTCTGCTAATTGTCCAAAAAGCCCAAAAATAACAATCGTTATAATAATTTTAAGAATTCCCTTGTTTCCACTTATTTTTTCACTAAAGATCATAGCTAAGTACCCAATACTAAGAGTGAAAAAGATGTTCTGATAATAAGGGGCCCATGCCACCCCATTAAAAGCCAAATTAAAGGGTATTTCCGATAAAATTGCAAAAAGGAAAAGTCTTAACAAAGTTTTCTTTCGATCTTTTGTATGGAAAAATCCTTCTACCAATAAAAATACAAAAATTGGAAAGGCGATTCTACCAATCTTTCTCATATAATCATAAAGTTGAAATATTTCCTCTAGAGAAAAGATTTTTCCGAAAAATTGGAGATTTTTTCCATCCTCCATATATCCTAATTCTAAAAGACCAGCACCTAAATGATCAATAGTCATAGAAATAATAGCAATCCATTTTAAGACATTTGCAGAAACCCCTTTGATATTTTTATGATGTAATCTGTCCATAGGCTCCTTTATATCCGTATCAATACTCCCTTATCTTTTAAATATCTTTTTAAATCTGGTAATTTCACTTCACCAGAATGAAAAATTCCTGCAGCTAAAAGACCATCTGCTTCTGTCTCTGTAGCAACCTTATAAAAATCTTCTGGGGTACCTGCTCCTCCAGAGGCAATCACTGGTACTGAAACAGCATTACAGACCTTTTGTAAAAGCTCTAAATCAAAACCAGACTTCATACCATCTTGATCCATAGAATTTACAACAACTTCACCAGCTCCAAGTTCTACTCCTTTTTTTATCCACTGAATACCATCAAGACCTGTATTTGTATGACCTCCAGCTATATAAACATCATAAGAACCTTTGTTATTCTTCTTTAAATCCACCGATAAAACAACACATTGATTCCCATATTTTTGAGCAGCTTCAGAAATAAGTCCTGGATTTTTTACAGCTCCTGAATTAATAGATACCTTATCTGCTCCTTTTGCAAGTATTTGTGCAAAATCCTCTAAGGTATTAACTCCTCCTCCTACACAGAAAGGTATATTAATTTCCTTTCCAATTTCTCCAATAAAATCATAATCAGGATCTCTTTTTTCCTTCGTTGCTGTAATATCATAAAAAACTAGTTCATCTGCACCTTCTTGGCAATAATACTTTGCTAAAGATACAGGATCATCAATATCTTTTATATCTTCAAATTGTTTCCCTTTTACAACCCGACCATGACGAACATCAAGGCAAGGGATAATTCTTTTAGTTATCATTCTTCCACCATTTCCTTATATCCCATTAGTAAACGATGACCTACATCCCCACTTTTTTCAGGGTGAAATTGCATACCAAAAACTCTATCTTTGTGAACAATTCCTGGCACCTCTATTCCATAATGAGAGGTTGCCAAAATTTCTTTCCCAGGAGTTTCTGCATAATAAGAATGTATATAATATACATACTCTCCATTCTTCACAAATTTCAGCAAAGGGTGATTTTGATCTTTAATATCTAATTGGTTCCAACCTAGATGAGGAATACGAAGGGGAATCTCTAAATGTTTAATTTCTCCTTCCAATAACCCCATACCAATATGATTTCCATGTTCTTCGCTTTTTTCATATAAAAGCTGCATCCCTAGACAAATACCTAAAAGCCATGCTCCTTGATCGATGGCATGATAAACATCTTCGATAAAATGTTTCTTTTTCATTTTATCAATGGCATCCCCAAAGGCACCAACCCCAGGTAAAATTAAAGATTTTGCATTTCGAATTTCTTCCCTATCACTACTTAACTTAATATCCATTCCTACTCGTTGAAAGGCAGCACAAACAGAACCTATATTTCCTACACCATAATCAATAATTATATGCATACTATCTCCTTAAGATTATCTACCAGTACCTATATTTTCAGTATCTCTTAATACAATTTCTTCTAATTCCTCCGCACGATTTTGTTCCCTTTGAGTTAAACTCTTTACAAATTTACCTTCTCCAAAACCATCACGACAAGCCATCACACGATAAATATATTTCCCATTTTCCATTGACCTTTCTGTAAAAGTAGGTAGCTTTTCTACCAATTCCATTTTTGGGTTCTCTCCAGGCTTTTGAATCAAGTGAAGATAAAGACCTAGACCCCCTTCCGGTCTTGGATTTCCTTTCATATATTCTCGTCTTTGATTTGCTAAAGAATTTCCCAAGGAATAAGCAATCACTTTTCCATCTTCTCTAATTTCTACTCCATGTACAACATGGGGATGGGAGCCAATAATAGCATCTGCCCCTCCATCTAATAATTCATGTGCTAATGTAACTACATGGTTCATAGGTTGTTTCGTATATTCTTCTCCCCAATGAGGCAAGACAATGAGATAATCGCAATACTTTTTCATCCAATGAATATCATCTAACATCCTATCCTTTTTCATTGGGCGAAGCTTATATCTTCTAGCCATAGGAATAGAACCTTCCATCCCATTAAAATGTTCCGTATAACTTAAAAATCCAACCTTTATCCCATTAATGTCTTCAATTAAACCATGGGAATCATCCTTTAAAAAGGTACCAAAGTGTTTCATCCCAACTTCATCCATTTTTTCAATTACAAAATCAAGACCACTTTCTCCACCGTCCATACAATGATTATTTGCGGTGGTCATAGCATCAAATCCATTTGCCTTTAAAGAGGCAACTGAGTCATGAGGAACTTGAAAAAGAGGATAACCCCTTACCTTACCATTGGGATTCATACTTCCTTCAAAATTACCAATTGCAAAATCAGCTTTTTCAATCCAAGGCTTTAATCGTTCATAATGAGTCTCTAAAGAAGAGGGATCCTTATGAAGAGGTAGTCCACGATAAAGAGGTGGATGATATATAATATCACCAACAAAAAATAACATGGCTCTTTTCGTAGGTTCTTCTTTTTTACCAGTTTTTGAAACTTCAACATTTTTATGACTATCTATGGATTTTCCAGTTGCTTCCTGATTAGGACCACATCCTACAAATATGAGTAATATAAAAAAACAAATGAATATACTAATAAATTTCTTATTGTATTTCATCACTAACATCCATCCAATCACTTAAATCAGGTAATCGTTCATCATCAATGTAATTCCAAAGAATCTCCATAATAATATCCTCATCTTTGAAAAATTTTCTATACTTACCACCTGAAAGCTCTATTTCCACTAAATATTCTTTCACTTTAGAACCAACCATATTCTTAACTAGAATATAACGTACCCCTTCTGGCTCATTATCTGTAAGTTTTAAACAATACTTCTCTCTTGCTTCCCATATAAGATTTAAGCAATCTGTAATCCTATCATCTGTTGCTTCTTCACAATAATCACCAGGTGTTAACTCTAAAATAAACCTATGATATATATCATTCTTTGAACTCATATTATCAATATCCTTTTCCATCATCGTAAAAATCTCCTTTCAAAGTAAAATCCTAATCATATGTAAAGATGTCATTAATAGTATTAACTTAATTTTAACCCATATATATTTAAAATATCATCTAATCCATCTTTTATTTCTTTCCTGCTAAAATTTAATTCCTTTAATTCAAAATCCGAATAAGTATTTAAGCGATCATAAAAAGAAATAGCAACCCGTAAAATATCTGGCCCTCCTTCGTCTAAAAAATCAAAGATTAGATTTTCACCATCATTAATACGTCCATCTTCTAGGAATTGAAATACTTTATCATATTTTTCATAAATAGGTTTTTCTTCCGACAAACTTAGAATTTTCGTTAAAAATTTTAATCTTTGGTTGATTTCTACTTTGCTCCGATCATTTTTTAACATGATGATTCCTCCTCCATTATATTATACAAGATAATAGAAAAAGTGGGAGTAGAAATAAAAATTAAGTAAGATTAAAAATTCATAAAGCTCGTCAAAAATCATTATTTTAAATATTTCCTAAGAAATTTTTATATAAAAGTCTTTTATTATAAATTTTTTAAATTCTGTTAAAAATTTATATACTACTAATGATAAACAATATTTATAAGAAAGATATTTATTATTAAGGTATTCAAGGCCATTCTTTTTTTCCATTTTATATCTAAGAATAGATTAAAGCTATGTCGAATAAAAAGAAATAATCATCATAACATTTTTAATTATTCACTATATTGAATTTATTTTTATTTATTGACATTTTAATAAAATAATGATAAAATTAAACAAATAGTAAAATGTAAAAGGAGGGATAACTATGGGTGTATTTGTAATAACTGGAGCAAGCTCTGGAATTGGAAAAGCAGCCAAAGAAATACTTGAAGAAAAAGGTCATGAAGTTTTTAACATTGACTACAAAGGTGGAGATGTAACTGCTAATTTAGCATTGCCAGAAGAAAGGCAAAAAGCAATTGATGCTGTAATTGAAAAATATCCCGATGGAATTGATGGACTACTTTGTAATGCAGGAGTCGGACCAGTAGTGCCGGCAGATCAAATGTGGGCCATCAATTTTTTTGCACCAATTACCATTGCAAAGGGATTAAGAAGTTCGTTAGCGAAAAAAAATGGAGCATGTGTTGTCACCTTATCCAATACCATTAGTAATGATATGATTGTTCGGGAAGATTGGGTTGAAATGATGGTAAATACCATGGATGAAGAAAGAGTGCTGGAATACGCAAGAACCATTCCACCAAAAATGGCACCTTTATGCTATAGCTCTGGAAAAAATGCTTTAGCTCGTTGGATTCGAAGAACTGCTGGTTCTTGGGGTGTAGGTCAAGTTCGAATCAATGGAATTGCACCAGGAAATACAAATACCCCAATGACAGCAGGTATGACAGACGAGCAATGGGAAGCAGCCTTACTTATTCCAATCCCAACACGTTATGGCCAGAAAACGTTTTTAGATGCAGAGGAAATTGCTAATGTAATGGTATTTTTAGTTTTACCTGAATCAAAAGGTATGGACGGATCCATTGTATTTGTAGATGGAGGCATTGACGCCCTCCTTCGTTCCGAGAGATTTTAAGGAGGTTTCTATGGGCTTATTAGAATTATTTATTGAAAGATTACAAGAAGGAGATGCAGCAAAAATTGCAGATCTATTTTGTGATGATGGTGTTATCCATGATTCTTCCTATATAAAAGTTGGTAAAGATACCATGCATGTAGTAGGAAAAATGGGAATAGAAATGATCTTTCACAATCGCTTTGGTATGAATCGAGGACCATTTCAAATCACTTCTATTCAAATGCTAAACGATAGGGCCGCTTGGTATTTTATTACACATAATAATACAGTTGTCCCAGTAACTGCTTTTTTATCCAGGATAGAAGATGGTAAAATAAAACGGTTAAATATATATCCACTATAAAAGATTCTATAATATCTGTTGAGGGTTAAAAAATGATCCCTCAACAGATATTATTTTTGTAAAAATACAAGGCATTAATCCTTTAAAATAAAGTTGAAACAACAAAGAAAGGTAGGGACTTTATACCCCTACCTTCTTCCTTTTATATCTCTTTATCCACGTAATTTTCGTAAAATCATTTTTTGCTCTACACTTGCTACCAATCTTCTCGTATAGTCTACAGTATCTGGGTTGACACTCATAGAAGTGATTCCACATTCTACTAAAAATTCAGCAAATTCCGGATATTGACTTGGTCCTTGACCACATATGGAAATGGTCTTTCCTTTTTTATTACAAGCATCCACTAAAATCTTGATTGCTCGTTTTACAGCTTCATTTCTTTCGTCAAAATATCCCATATTATTTAAAACACCAGAATCTCGATCTGCACCCATAACTAATTGTGTAAGGTCATTACTACCAATGGAGAAACCATCCACAAGTTCAGCAAACTCTTCTGCTTGGAATACAACAGATGGCACTTCTGCCATAATCCAAATTTTAAAGTCCTTACCCTGTACCAAACCTTCATCAGCCATAATATTTTTCACAACAACTAATTCTTCTGGGGTACGAACAAATGGTAACATTGCTACCACATTATCCAATCCAAATTCTTCACGAACTTTTTTCATAGCTTGGCATTCTAGGCGGAATCCTTCTTCATATTCAGGGGATATATATCGAGATACTCCTCTCCACCCAATCATAGGATTTTGTTCAATGGGTTCTACTTCATCTCCACCTTTGAGGCCACGGAATTCATTGGTTCTAAAATCTGATAAACGAACGACAACTGGTCTTGGATAAATTGCAGAGGCAACTTTAGAAATACCTTCTGCTAATTTTTCGACCATTAAATTTCCTTGTCCCGTTTTTACCAAGTACATAGGGTGAGCCCCAATCATATTGGTAAAGATAAACTCAGTACGCATTAGACCGATACCATCAAATGGTAAATCTTTATATCTTTCGATTAATTCTGGCTCTCCAAGATTCATATATATCTTAGTAGCTGTTATCGGTGCAACTAAACGTCGGAATTCATCGTTAATAGAGAAAGATCCACCTTGGGATTCCTTCTTATCTTCTTTCTTTTCATTTAGTACATAACCCTTATAAACAACTCCACGAGTGGCATCCACTGTTATTTTTTGTCCATCTTCCAGTAATCTCGTTGCATCTTTTGCACCTACAATACAAGGAATACCTAATTCACGAGAGACAATAGCAGCATGACATGTTCTTCCCCCTTCATCTGTTACTACCCCTGCGGATTTTCTCATTGCAGGTACCATATCAGGGTTCGTCATTCCAGTAACTAAGATATCTCCATCTTCCACCATATTGATTTCGGAAACATCTTTAATTTTACGAACTTTTCCTCTTCCAATTCCAGGTGATGCAGCAAGTCCTCTTACTATCATTTCTAAAACTTCATCTTTGTCAGCCACTTGTTCTTCCTCCTTAGTTTCCGTTAATGTAGTAATGGGACGGGATTGTAAAATATATAATTTCTTAGTGTCTACGTCTATACCCCATTCAATGTCTTGTACTGAACCATAAAGATTTTCAATTTTCTTACCATCTTCAATTAAAGTATTTAGTTCATCTTTGGTTAAACATTCTCTTTCAACATATTCTTCTCCAAGAACATCTTTAATGGAAACTTCTTCTGTCCCAATTCCTGATTTTGCTTTAACTACCATAGAATTTTTTGTTGCAATATTTTCTTCTATAATAGAACCGTCTTTTTTATTGATAGTATATTCATCTGGAGTTACTGTACCTGAAACAACTGCTTCTCCTAACCCCCAGCTTGCATTAATCATCATTTCATCTCTATTATTATTAATAGGATTTGCAGTAAACATTACACCACTTTTTTCGCTATTTACCATTTTTTGAACTACAACCGATAGAGATACTTCAAAATGATCATAGTTTTGTTTTTCACGATAGTAAATCGCTCGAGAAGTCCATAGAGATGCCCAACATCTTCTTACATATTCTACTAATTCTTTTTCCCCATGAATATGCAAATAAGTATCTTGCTGTCCTGCAAAAGAAGCATCTGGTAGGTCTTCCGCTGTTGCCGAAGAACGAACAGCTACTTCTGGATTTTCCAATCCTATCTCTTTCGAAAACTCTCGATAGGCTTTTATAATTTCTTCTTCCAAAGGAGGATAAATATCTCCATTATTAATACGATCTCGGATTTGCTCTCCTACTCTTTGAAGTTCATCAACATCTTCTACATCCAAGCCTTCCATAAGTAGCTTTACAACTTCATCTAAATTAGCATAATCAATAAACTCATCATAAGCTCCAGCTGTTACACAAAATCCTGGAGGAACATCAATTCCCATTTGAGTCAATTCCCCAAGATTTGCACCTTTTCCACCAACAACTCCTACATCATCCTTATCAATTTCATGGAACCATTTAATATAATTATATTTAGACATATCATCCCTACCTTTCGATTAATATTATAGCACATATTGTTTATATGTTACAATTTATTTTTGTTTTTCCATATGTTTTTTAATTCTGCAATAGATTTCGTGCTAATATTATTTCTCGGAAGAGAAAACTCGTCTATTAAACCGTCTAATTCACCTTTATGTGTTACCTCAATTTCTACATAAGGATATGGATACGTACCCGAATCCCATGTATCGAAATCAAATCTTGCACCTTTATATAAAAATGATTCTCGATGTTTTGTCCCTTGATCTTTAATATCATATCCTAATTGTTCTAAAATACTTAAACAGCTTTTAGGATTATCAATTTTTACTGTATGTTCTATATTTTCTCGAATTCCATCCTTAGATTTTTGTTCTTTAAAGGTGAATTCATGATATTCTTCTCCAGAAATTAATGTTACAGAACGTATCCTTAAATATCCATGATTGGGATCAATAGGATGTTTACTGGAATTAATAGTTATATTTACTTGATTTTCTTCTGTTATTTTTCTTGCACCTTTCTCTTTTAATTGAGTTTTTAATGATTCAACATCAATATCTAAAAGTTTCACTTCCAGTTCTTCTTCCATTTTAAACCTCCAATCTTATAGGACTAAAATTTATATAATCTGCAGCAACGCAAATATAGTTTACTCCTTTTCGTTCTTCTTCCAAAACATAACGATGCCCATCTCCGTGTAAATGACCATAGATACAAATATCCACTTCTTCTCTTTCCATCATATCAGTAAACTCATTCCCACTAAAATCTTGTTGAAAAGGTGGATAATGAATCATAACGATTTTCTTTTTACATTTTTCTTTCATACTTTCAAAAGAAAGGCCAAGTCGTAATACTTCCCGCTTTTTTATTTTTAAATCTTGTTCCGTAAAATTATCAGTATCTGAAGCAATCCAGCCTCTTGTACCAAAAATTCCAATGCCATCTTCTGTAAAAAAGGAGTTATTTTGTAGAAACTTAATGGATTTCCAGTTTTTTGATTCCATTTTTTTCATTCCAGACCACCAATAATCATGATTTCCCTTACTTAAAATCTTTTTCCCTGGTAATTCATCTATAAATTCTAAGTCTTTTTGAGCTTCTTCCCATTTTAAAGCCCAAGAAATATCTCCAGGAATCAGAACTAAGTCATCCTCCTTTACTTTTTCCATCCAAGCACGATAAATCTTTTCATCATGATCCTTCCAATGGTCACCAAAAATCCCCATAGCTTTTTCTTTTGTATGGTCTAAATGTATATCTCCAATTGCCCAAATCCTCATATTTTTTCCTCTAGTACTATTTTGTAATAAGAAACAAAAGATGGTGGAAACTCTTCTTTTCGCGAAGTGAAAAAAATAATCTGACGTTTTTTTCCAATCTTGTCCAGTAATTTCCAAGTCTGTAACAGTCTTTTATGGTCAAAATGGTTCATGGTGTCGTCTAATAGTAAAGGACTTTTCCCACCTCCAAAATATTTAGCCATAGCAAGGCGATACGCTAAATACACTTGATCTAAAGTGCCTGTACTTAAGAAGGGACCATCTTTTCGAATCATAGTATCTTTCTCCATAATTGACGGATTCCCGTTATTCATTATAAAAGAATCATATCTTTCTTCCGTCATTATTGATAGATAATCATTCAACATATTTTTAAATTCTTTCTGATATTCGTTCCCAAATCTTTTTGAACTTTCAATAAATCCTTTGATTGTCAAGTCCAATGCTCGTTTCATTTTATCTAATTCTTTAAATTTTTCTTCTAATTGTAATCTTTCTTCTCTTAGATTTGCCCAGGATTTCATATATCCTTCTAATTGATGTAATCCTTCATTGATTCGAATCATTTCTTTTTCTAATTCAATTTGTTCGTTCTCTACCTGAGTTAACTGATTTTCAACTTCTTCATAGGATTGTTTTGGTAATTCTTTAAATGTCATTTCATGATTGCTGATATGATCTTCCATTTTTTTAATTGACTGACTTATCAGAGCTAACTCTTTTTCTATATCTTTTTGCTCTTCAAATAATCTATGAGCTTTTTCCAAATCATCTTCTTTCACCTTAGGATACTTTTTAGAAAACTCTTTTTGATCTTTTTCTAATTTAGAAATTCTATCTTCTAGTTCTTTCATTTGAAAGATAAGTTCTTTTCTTCTCTTATCTCTCTCTATATCTTTTCCATTTCCTCGGTAAAATAAAGAAATCCCTTCTTCCACTGAAGAAAAATCATATTTTATCGACATCTTTTCCCAAAATTTCTCCCAAATTTCTTTATTTTTATAATATTTGTTTATTTCCTCCTTGAGAGAATTAATTTCATATTCTAGAAGATGAAATTCTTTTCTCCTTCTTGAATTTTTAATAGAAAGTTTGATTAAAATTCCTATCCCTAATAGTATCGGTAAAGAAAAAAGGGATTTTTTAAATGTGTAAAGCCAAATTGCTATCACTATACTAAGAACAAAAAGACAAATTCCTAATACAAGATCTTTATTTTTTTTCTTATCTATTTTATTTTTACTATTCTCTTTCAAAGAGAGTCGTTTCTCTTTTTCTTGAATATTGTCCTTTGGTTTTTCTAAGTTTCTAAACAATTCACAATCTTTAGAATCTAAACTTTTATCTTCTGTTGAAATCTTCGAATATTCTAATTGACAAGCATCAAGTTGAGGATATAAAAGTCGCAATTCTCCTCGATTCTTTATATATATATCTCGTTCTTCTAAAAATTCTTGGGTAAAAATTGGTCCAAGTTTTAATTTTCTTTCTAAATTTTTTTTTCTATCTTTTAAGCTCTCAAACTCTTTATAATCCTGATATTTTTTATAGTCTTTCCATTCTTCCGCCAATTGATTCAAAGAACTTTTTGCTTCTTCTAGTTTCTTCTTTATATCTAATGTTACAGAAAGGTCATGTTCTAAACCTCTATATTTCCTAATATATGGTAATAATTCTTTTTGCTTTTTTTCATTTTCTTCTAAAGAAAACCTTAAACTTCCTATTTCTGTACTTTTCCGTGATGTTCTTCCTATTTCTTCTCTTTTATCTTCTAATCTTTTTATCACTTGATTTCTAATGGATCCTTCTTCTTTATGATTTAATTCGTTCCACAAACTTTGAAGCTCCCCTTCCATAGAAGGAGTGAAAAGATTTAGTTGGCCAATATAGGATGTATTTGTAAAAATCTCTTGACCAAAGCCTAGAAAATAATGACCACATTGGGGAATTCGAGAGGATTGGAAAAGATTAATTTCATCTGTTATTTCTCTACCTTCATCAACAAGAAAAATCCTTAACTCCTCTTGACCCTTTTCAAAGTTTCGTTCTAAGCGATACCCTCTTCCTTGAAATCTACATTCCATAGCTCCTCTATATGGTCCTTGAATAGGTCTATAGCGATCTTTTTTTTCAAGATAAACCGTTCTTTTCCTACCTGGTTTAATAAAGTCATAAAACATACCAAAAATAAAGTCGGAAATTGTGGTTTTTCCGGCTTCATTGTATCCATGGATAATATTAATTCCTGGTTTTATGTCTATATATTTATTTTTGAATTGTCCAAAATTTATGAGTTCCAGACTTAATATTTCCATAAGGAATCTCCTTTTAATTCCATAAGACCAATTTTTATCCCAAGATTTTTAATCTCTTCGCTTTCGTCTGAAGAAGCAATATACTCAATAAAGTGAGAAATAAACTCACCTTCTTCGCCTTTTAATAAATACTCAATATCCCAAGGGCTTTCAGTTTCATCTATGATTTCTACAAAATCACCATATGGTTTTAAGCTTTCTTCTAACTCTTCGAAAGACCAGAATTCAGGGGAATCTCCAGTTACTTTTATGCGATAACAAGTATTAGCTTCGTTCATCTTTTCTTTTAAAGTATGAAATACTTCCATAAAGTCTTCAGAATCTTTTAAAGAATAATCTATTGTTTGGAAAAAGCGATAGCTTAATGGGCGATATTCAAACTGGGACTTTCCATTTTCCACTACTCCAGATATATATCCATGATTACCAATGTCTTTAAAAGACATTGGTACAGTAGAACCTGGATAGGCCATATTATTTCCAAGAAAAGGCTTATGAATGTGACCAAGAGCTATATATGTGAAGTGTTTCAAATCTCTTTCCTGAAAAGGTAAGTAATCATTACCATTTAAAGTCCCATGTAAAAGAAGTATATTGTCACCATTATCTAAAATTGGAAAATTTTGAAATTCAACCTTTTTGTTCCAAAGTGCTGAATTCCACGAAAAACCCATAATCCTTATATTCTTTTCTTCCCAGTCATAGTATTCCACTGACTCCTTTGAAAAAATGGTAATATGTTTCGAAAAATTCATTTGTAATAAATAAGAATCTTTTCTTAAAAAATCATGGTTCCCCCCTATTATAAAAACCTTAATAGGAGCTAAAGATTCTAAAAGCTCACCTAATCTATGATAGTCACTAATGGTAAAGTACTCTCTCTCATAAATATCACCTGAGAGAAAGAGAGCATCGATGCTCTCTTTCTTACAGTTAATGATTATTTCTTCAAAAGCTTTCCAAAGTTCTTCCCTTCTCTTACGACTCATTTCAATACCATGCCCCTGACGAAATCTTCGCCCTAAATGAAGGTCTGCAACGTGGAAAAAACGCATAATTTACTCCTTATTTAATTAGGTTTTGCACTTCTTTAAATTCTGGTAAAGTGCTTTTTACACATAGTTGGAACAAAATAGTTTCCGTATTATTGACAACAGCACCCATTTTACTCATTAAATCTAACGCGTTTTTAGTATTTTTTTCATCTCGACTACTTACTGCTCCAAATGGTACAAAGACCTCATAACCAGCTTCTAAAAGATCAATCACTGAATTGAGTACACAAATATGGGTTTCCATACCTACAACGATAAATTGTTTTTTCCCCATTTTCTCAACAGCATCTTTAATTTCTTCTTCCCCAAAAATTCCAAAATGAACTTTGTCATAAGATGGTGCATTTGGTGCTAGATCTATTAATTCTTGATTAGTATCTCCCAAACCTTTTTTATATTGTGTGGTAAATACAATAGGAATATCTAAAATATTTGCTGCCTTTATTAAAAGTTGAGTTTCTTTTTTCATTTCCTCTTCATTTGCCACAGCCTTAGCTAAAGAATCTTGAATATCTATTATCATCAAAGCAACATCCTTACGATTTACCCTATAATTTTTATTCATTTAAATCTCCTTTACTTTAAATTTATTCATGGTTTCTTTTATTTTTGCACTGTCTAAGGGTTTGCGTCCAAAGTATTCTTCCACCTGACCAATAGCAACCCCCAACTTTAAAATAGTCTCCCAATCATATTTTCTTTCAATTCCTAAAGCAATACCAGTTGCTACAAAGTTCATATTCAACTGGAAATCCTTTGGTTTATCGGAAGAAAGTCGAAACGTTTTTTCTTTGGTACATAAAATAGCTCCAGTATCTTTACTTATGATTAAAACATTTCCTACACCTTGGTCAAAAAGTATATTTGCTGCTTTTTCCGCTTCATGGGAAAAATTGATTTTTAAATTCGTCCATTTTTCTAAATCTTCTTTTTTGACTAAAAGGAAATAAGGTTTTTCTCCAATTATCTTATCTAAGTCCTTTTCATTCGTATATACAACATTTGGAATTGCCTTTTGGTATGCGATACGCACACATTCTGAGAAAAATTCTCCTGTGAAATAATCTCTTTCTTGCTGAAGTAAAAGAGCAACATGAGCATTCGGTAACTGTTCCTGAAACTTTATAAAGAGACCATTGATTTCCTCCCTTGTTAGTCTTGGCATTGGAGAATATAAAAACGTAGATTCTTTCGAATCTTGTATTAATACTTCTTCTTGGATACTATCCTTTATTGTAACATCTTCAATGGTTAAATAGGGGTTCCCTAATTTTTCTTTATATATAGGTCCAATCTCCTTATCAAAATAGGTTACTAATAGGACCTCTTCTTTAGATTGGGCAATTAAATTAGCACAACTTGTTCCAATCCCTTGAGAAAAGACCATTTCATGCTTGAATTCATTTGCAACCTTTAACCTAAAATCATCTACAAGAAATTCTCGAATCAGTTTAGGGTTCCCATCAATGGTTATAATCATAAAGTCCTCCTATTTTACATCTTCCAATCTTTCCAATACAATGGTTTTAATCTTTGAAAGCTTATCATCCCTTTCTTCTGGAGATTTCCCTTTCACATAGATATATAATTTTATCTTCGGTTCTGTCCCTGATGGTCTGATACAAAACCATGATTCATCTTCTAAAGTGTACCTTAGCAAATTTGTTGCTCCAATATTATAGTACTCTTGATATCCATCTTTAAAATCAATCACTTCTATAACTTTACAATCTCCAATTTCTTTAAAAGGTTTGTTTCGGATTTCATTCATCATTCGTAAAATCCTTTCACTCCCCTCTTTTCCATCAAGAACAAGGGATGTTAAGTCTTCTCCATAATAGCCATGTTTTTTATAAAGCTCTTCTAAAACATCATATAAGGACTTACCCTGTTTTTTATAATATCCTGCCATTTCTACAATCATCATAGAAGTTACCACAGCATCTTTATCTCGGACATAGTCTCCATAGACATACCCTATACTTTCTTCATACCCAAAAACAAATTGGAATTCATCAGTATCATCCCAGAAGTTAGGTAATGCACAAATATTTTTAAATCCTGTTAAGGTTTGAAACGTATGGATACCTGTATCTTTAACAATATCAAAACCCATATTCCCTGTTACTACCGATTTTACAATGGCTCCCTTTTCTGGTAAAGTTCCCATTTCTTCCCTACTGTGAATAATATAATCAATAAGAAGAGCTCCCATTTGATTACCATTGATAAAAATGTATCCATCTCCATTTTTTGACATAGCAGCCACTCTGTCACAGTCAGGATCTGTAGCTAAAATAAGATCGGCATTCTTCTCTTTTCCATACTTTAAAGCATATTCAAAGGCCTTAGGGTCTTCAGGATTAGGATAACCTACCGTTGCAAAAGTCCCATCAGGACATTCCTGCTCAGGTACAACAAAAATATTTTCAAAACCTCTATCTTTTAGAACCTTGCGCACAGGAAGATTCCCAGTCCCATTTAGAGGAGTATAAATAACCATGATATCTTTATCAATATCATCATGTATTTTCATATCTAAAGTTTTTGCATAATATCTTTCTTCCACTTCTTGAGGTACGGTTAATATTAAACCCTGATTCTTCCCTTCTTGGAAATCCATGGTTTTAACATCTTCTAATGAAAGTTGATCGATTTCTTTTACAATTTCTTCAGCTTTATCCTCAAGGATTTGGGAACCTTTTTCCCAGTACACCTTGTATCCATTATACTCCCTTGGATTATGACTGGCTGTTATAACAATACCAGAAATTGTACCAATATCTCGTACCGCATACGATAACATTGGAGTGGGACGAATATCATCAAAAAGATAGGTTCGAATTCCATTTCCTGCAAATACAGAAGCCGCAATTTCAGAAAATTCTTTGGACATTATCCGAACATCCCTTGCAATGACCACACCTTTTTCCATCGCTTCTTTCCCATACTTCTTAATAGTATTTGCCAAACCTTGAGTCGTTTTTCCAATAACATATGGATTCATACGATTCGTTCCTGCTCCTAGCTTTCCCCTAAGACCAGCTTTTCCAAATTCTAAAAATAGATAAAATCGATCTTCCAATTCCTTTTCATCTTCAATAGCTCTTAGTTCTTCCTTCGTTTCTTTATCAATCAAAGGATGATCTAACCATTCCTGTAATCTTTTTTTATAGTCCATATTTACTCCTTTAACACATCCACAAATCTAATATCCATAACATTTTTTAAATCATTAGCATTTAATTTTAATTGAATCCCTCGTTTACCACCACTGATGTATATATACTCTTTCTTCTTTGCATCTTGATGAAAAAATGTAGGGTACTGTTTTTTCATTCCAATAGATGTACATCCCCCTTTAATATATCCAGTTTTATGCAGTAGATCTTTAACTGGCAACATTTCCAACTTTTTTACACCAAGAATTTCTGCTCCCTTCTTTAGGTCTAATTCCCCATTAGAAGGTATGACAAAAACAAAGTATTGATCCTTACTATGTGTGACTAAAGTTTTATATACAAGATTTGCTGGTTCTCCTGTAATACTTGCTACCTCCATCCCACTATGAAAGGATGTTCCATCATATTCTATGGCCTCATAAGGAATCCCATAATCATCTAAAATTCTCATAGCATTTGTTTTTTTCATAGTAGCACCTTGTACTTCCTTTCTTCTAATCCCTATTATACCATAGGTTTTCAAAGAAAAAGAAAGGACTATAACAAAAAACCCTTGCTATAGACAAAGGTTTTAATGTTACTGATTCTTTTTAAAAAGTAATAAAATAACTAAAGTAAAAACACCTAAAAGTACAATGGTACCACCTGGTTTTAACCCTAGGTAAAAGGCAATCACCAATCCTAATTCTGTAAAAAGAAAACCAAAACCAACACTTAGCAAAGTGGTTTGGAAGTACCCTAAACCAAAACGTAATGCACAAGATACAGGAAGAACCATTAAAGAGGAAATAATAAGAACTCCAACAGTCCTTGCAGATATTGCTATGGTAATTGCCGTTAAAATCATAAAAAGTCGATTTACTTGATCCACCTTGACCCCAGAAAGATCTGCAGATATCGAATCGAATGATATATAAAGTAAATCTTTATATAAAAAACTTAGAAATAGAAAAACTAAAAAGCTAACGATCAAAATCATCAACCATTCAAAATCTGTAATGGCTACAATACTTCCAAATAAAAAGGATTCAATATTAGCAGAACCTTTTACAAATCCAGAAAGGATAGAAGCTACTCCAATTCCACCACTCATAATAATGGCTGTAGAAACTTCTTCATAACCAGGAAATCTCTTATTAATAAATTCCATACCAAGACTTGCAAAAAGACAGATCCCAATGGCACCTAAGATTGGATTGATTCCTAGAATTAGACCTAACATAACTCCAGCTAAACTAACATGACTAAGAGCATCACCAATCATAGATACTCTCTTATTAACTACTACAATCCCAATAGATGGGATGATTATAGACAGACATAGTCCAACAATCATAGCTCGAATCATATAAGAATATTGAAATAAAGAAATCATAAAGAAACCTCCTTACACTCCCCAGATTCCAATAAAATAACTTTATCTACATAATTCTTAATATCATCAGGGTCATGGGATATCATTAGAATCGAAAGATTATTTTTTTTATGAAGATGACCAATAAAATCGAAGAGTTCCTTCTTTGAATCCTTATCAATACCTATTGTAGGTTCATCAAATAAGAGAAAACTTGGCTGATGAACTAGAGCCTTCGCCAAAAGAGCCTTTTGTCTTTGACCACCAGACAAATTTCCAAATATCATATTTTCCATCCCTTTTAGTCCAACAGTATGGATAATTTCTCTAATCATTTCTTTATGATGAGGAAGTAATCTCTTCCAACCATTTAACCGAGGATATAAAGATAATCCTACCAATTCCTGTAGGGTGATTGGAAAATGAATTTTATTTCCACTTCCTAACTGAGGAACATAGCCAATGGTACCATTTTTAACCATCTTCGATACAGGAACTCCTTGGAAATAAATATTCCCTGAAAGTGGTTTACATTGGCCTAGTAGTAATTTACAAAAAGTACTCTTACCCTCTCCATTACTTCCCATGAAAAGATAAAATTTTCCTTCTTCCATGGAAAAATTTAAGTTGTTGAAAATTAATTCTTTACCATAACCAAAACTTACATCTTTAAAAGATACAATCAAATTTTTTGTCATAATAATGCCCTTTTTAAGGCTTCTAAATTTTCTCTCATAATAGAAAAATAGTCCCCTTCTCCATCCTTTAAAAGCCCTTCAATGGGATTTAATACATCTGTTTTCGCTCCTGTTTCCTTAGCAATGGTTTCAGAAACCTTAGGATCAATTAAAGTTTCTGAAAAAATCGTAGTGATGTTATTATCCTTTACATAATCTACAATTTTTTTCATCGACTTCGGATCTGGTTCATGTTCTGAATGAATTCCTTCAATTCCTATTTGCTTCAAACCATAATCATGACAAAGATAGCCAAAAGCTTCATGGGAGACAATAATTGTATTGTGTTTCCGATTCTTCAAACTTGATTCAAACTCTTGGTCAAGAGAGTCAAGTTCCTTTGCTAAATGTTCGTAATTCTTTTCATAAACCTTAGTTTGATTCGGATCTAGTTCACATAATGCGTTTTTTATATTTTCTACTTCTATTTTTGCATTTTTTGGACTAAGCCAGACATGTGGATCTGTCCCTTTATGATAACCATGAATGGGACAAGATATTTTCTTTCCCTCTAAAAGTTGAATCCCTTTAGAAGCTTCTACTTTTTTTAAGTCTTGATTATCTAAGGAATCCATCATCTTTTCTACCCAAGATTCAAGTCCAGCACCATTATAAATGAATACATCTGCTTCTTCTAGTTTATTCATTTCCTCGGTTCCTGGCTCCCATCCATGAGGCTCAATGCCATTAGGAACTAATAACTTTACATCTATGTTGTCAGCATCTTCGATCAATTTATTTGTAAAATCATATAATGGATAAATACTTATATAAACTTTTAGATGGTTTTTATTCGCGTTACTGTCTTCCATCTTTTTATTGCTACAAGCTAATAAAGAAATACCAATGAGTATGAATATAAATACCCATGTTTTTTTTATTTTCATTTACAACCTCCTATATGGTAATAATAATCGTTAATTATATCTTACTATAATATTTTACCAGAAAATCAGGAAAAATAAAGGATTATAAAAAAGTTATTGCAATTAAAATGATTATGTTTTATAATTAAATTACGAATATATGAACGCGGGAACATATAACATTTAGGGGTGAAACATGGAAGAACTAATTAGAAGTAAAAATTTAAAGTTGACAAAAGGACGCTTAGAAGTATTAAAATTAATGTATGATTCTGAAGTGCCGATGAGTGCAGATGAAGTGTATGCTAAAATTCCACGTACCATCTGCTCAAGTCTTTCTACAGTCTATCGAGTTTTAAATCAATTAACGGAGAAAGGATTATTACAATCTTCGTTAAAACAAAATGGAATCACTTATTATGAAAAAGCTAGTGATGAACATCGCCACTATATTACATGTAGTAGTTGTGGAAAAATAGTTCCATTAGAGAATTGTCCAATGGATGCCATTGATAATTATATTCGTAAAGATACAGGCTATGAAATTACAGGACATATTTTTGAATTAACAGGCATTTGTCCTGACTGTAAAGAATAATTCAATTTTGTAGAAATGAATTTCGCGTAAATAGATAAGAAAGGAAGTGGAAAAAATGGTATCAATTATTATAGCTATATTATTAATTGCCATTCCTGCTATCTTTCTTGGTCTCAGTGGGATGGATAATTTTTAAAAGGTAGAACGATGGACCGATTGATGACTAGGGGTAGATCATTAATCGGTCTATTTGTTTCTTTCTTTTATTGGGAAAGGAGTAACTTTTAAAAATGGAAAAACTACCTTTACGATTTCGAGAATTAAGAAAAAAACATAATCTTTCACAAAAGCAACTTGGAAATCTCCTTAATATATCTGCAAGTGCTTATGGTTTTTATGAACAAGGGAAAAATTTACCTCCTATAGATACTATCGTGTTTTTAGCAAATTACTATAATGTATCAACGGACTATCTTTTAGGCTCTTCTAATACTCCACAACCAAGGGCCAAATATTATTTGGATTTAGAGATTTTACTCCAAAATTTGGAGGATAATATTTATGATAACCATTTGATACTATCTTTAGATGGTAGAATTTTAGATAGAGACCTGGAAGAGGATTTTTTAAAGGATTTTGAAAATATGATTATAAATACAAAATTTAAATTACAGCAGAGGTGAATTTATGAAAGGTACACTTTATGTCAGTAGTCATTGTCCTGAAAGTCAAGAAGTATTATCCCAATGTAGAGAAAGAGGTTTAGATTTTAGAATTATAGATATTACGGAAGATCTATCTTCACTAAAGGAATTTATGAACCTTAGAGAAAATGAGGATTTTTTTAAAAAAGCAAAAGAAGAAAACCGAGTAGGCATTCCTGTTTTTGTCTTTGGGGACAATGAATTTTTTTATGATGCAGAAGAAAAGGTTGATTGGGAAATTCTTTATCAATATATGAAAAAATAGTAGCCAAATGGCTACTATTTTATTGAAAACGACCTTGTAATGCTAAATATTGATCAAATAACAATCGGCTTACCTTGCTTTGAAACAATAAGGAAGGATGTTTATCATAGTATAATGGGTCACTAAATTCTTTTGTAAACAAGACTATTATATATTTTCCATATGGAGTTTCTATAATACCTCCATCGTTTCGGCAAGCATCCATAGACCCACTTTTTGAGTAAATTTTAAATAGTTCATCTTCTCCTGTATCTTCACTGTCTAAATAATATACTGGGAATTCTCCAACTATACCACTATTATAATGTTGTTGCTCAAATATATCTAACATCATTTGATCATGTACTGGGTCAATACATTCTTTTTTCGCCAACAAAGTAAAAAACTTACCATAATCTTCTACCGTTGTCGT
Source organism: Tissierellia bacterium (assembly GCA_030537855.1). Classification (GTDB taxonomy): domain Bacteria; phylum Bacillota; class Clostridia; order Tissierellales; family Peptoniphilaceae; genus JAUNVD01. The sequence continues at coordinate 27,997 of JAUNVD010000019.1, forward strand.
TCCCAGTTTTTCATATTTATCAAAATCTATGGGATTATGAAGTATGGTGTTTGTAAATCCCCTTTCCATGCTAGAACGGTTAATTTCTTCAACACCAAGAAAGTCTATCAGAATATTTGTTGCCACATTATCACTGACGATAATCATCCAAGTGGCCAAATCAATAATTCGATACTTCCCACCATAGGGTACCGATCTTAGAACACCACTACCTTCCACATCATGTTTTTCCAAGAATGGTAAAGTGTCATTTAAATCTACTTTTCCTGCTTTTACTTTTTCAAACAATGTATATAGAATAAATGTTTTAATGGTACTTGCTGTTTCAAATTTTTCTTTTCCTCCAATAATTATTTCATTTCCACATAAATCATTGGCATAAATAGACATTTTCCCATCATATTGATGAATTTCAGCAGCAATTCTATGTTCTAATGAAAGTCTTTGAACCATAGCTCCTCCTAAAATATACTTCCCACCTGGGTTAATGATTGTTTTAAGTCCTCACGATAATTATCATCTTCTGGGTTTAGGCTATTATAAACCACCCCTCCCGAGTCTTTGTTTCCTGTTGAATGGATATATTGGTCATTTCCTAAATAAAGGGCAATATGTCCTGGGAAGAATAACAAATCTCCTGGTTTTTTCTCTTCATAGGGTATTTCTTTTACTGGCCAACCTTCGGCAATATCAGCATTTCTATAAATCAATACCCCTTCTAACATATAGACCATGGACGTAAGTCCGGAACAATCCAGTCCTAAGGGAGATTTTCCAGCCCAACGATACTGTACTTCTTCATAGGTTTTTGCCCTTCTACAAACTCGACGTCGAAAGTCTTCTTCATCAGGACGCACAAAAGGTAGCTTTTTCGTCCATAAATAACTTTGGGAAAATTTCTTTTCTTCCAAGAAAATATTTCTCACATAACCAACATCTTTAAGGGTCCTTACTTTTGCCCAACCTGGCTCTTCTTCAAAGTTAAGAACTTCAAGAATACCTCCACGATATAAAGTTTCTAAACGCACACCTTGTACCGATGGTTGACTTGTTACATCAGCAACACGTGCTGAAAGTACCATAAATCTACTTTCTTCCCGTTCTTTTAGCTCTTTCTCATCTATAAAAGTCACATTTTCCTTATCTACATATCCACAATACCCATAATGGGTTTTTACTTTTAGCATAGGACCATCTTCTAGAATCAAAAGTCCATGTCCATAAAGCCCTTCGTCATCAATATTGGAATATATTTTTCCCTCTTTTTCTTTTGTCTTAGAGGGAGTTTCCCAAAAGGGTATAAGATTTTTATTAATTAGTCCATATTTCATTTAGTCCACCAATTCCTCCTGATATCTTTTTATTTCTTCGTCATTCGCATAGATATAATGACCTTCTTTTAGTTCACGCCATGTTGGCCCTTGTGTTTCATAAGGATGAGCTTCTGGGTCATAGACGATTAATTTCTTATTTCTCTCATATTGAGGATCTGGGTAAGGAATAGCAGATAATAAACTTTTTGTATAAGGATGGATAGGATTTTTCATTAGTTCTTCTGTTTTTGCCAATTCCACAATTCTCCCTTTGTATATTACTGCTATTCTATCACAAATAAATTCCATCACAGAAAGGTCATGAGCGATAAAAAGATAAGTCATATCCCTTTCTTTTTGGATTTTTTGTAGTAGGTTTATCACTTGAGCACGAATTGATACATCTAAAGCAGAAATAGGTTCATCAGCAATAATAAATTCTGGCTCCATGATAAGAGCTCTGGCAATACCTATTCTTTGTCTTTGCCCACCGGAAAACTCATGGGGAAAACGACCAGCAAACTCTGGTAATAAACCTACATTCAATAATGCTTCGTGAACTCTTTTCGTCCTTTCCTCATTGGAAATATTTTTTTCAATATTTAGTAACCCTTCACTGACAATGTAATTTACTTTTGCTCTTTCATTTAAAGAAGCTTGGGGATCTTGGAAGATCATCTGAATTTCCTTCGTCACCATTTCCTCATCTTTTTTATTAAGTTTTTTATTAATCTTACGTCCTTTATAGATAATATCTCCACCAGCTGTAGGGACTATTCCTAGTATAGAACGACCAATGGTGGTTTTTCCACTTCCAGATTCTCCTACAAGACCAAAGGTCTCTCCAGGATATATATTAAAAGTGGCCTGTTTCACAGCATGAAATTTTTTCTTTTTTTCACCAAATGTAATGTCTAAATTTTTAACTTGTATAAGAGGTTCACGTTCCAAGAGGATTCTCCTTTCGTATATGTTTTATTGTCGTCGGAGGGTCCACTTTTGGTGCTCGAGGATCTAATAACCATGTTCTTGCCTTATGGGTTGGTGATACCTCAAAATATGGAGGCCTTTTGACAAAATCAATTTTTAAGGCTTGAGGATTTCTTGGGGCAAAAGCATCTCCTTTTACTTCTTGAAATAAATTGGGAGGTGTTCCTGAAATAGAAAATAAGGGTTCTCCCTTCACTTCCAATTGAGGTAAAGAAGAAAGTAAAGCCCATGTATACGGGTGTTTCGGATCATAAAAAATCTCCTCTGCTTTTCCCACTTCAATAATATCCCCAGCATACATAACTGCAATTCGATCTGCGATATTAGCCACAACTCCTAAGTCATGGGTAATTAATATAATACTTAACCCATACTTTTCTTTTAAGCTCTTTAAAAGATCTAAGATTTGTGCTTGAATGGTCACATCTAAAGCTGTTGTCGGTTCATCACAAATCAAAACCTTAGGATTACAAGCAAGAGCCGTTGCAATAACCACTCTTTGGCGCATACCACCAGAAAATTCATGGGGATACTGTTTTGCACGTATCTCTCCATCACGAATTCCCACATCTGCTAAATACTTTAACACTAATTTCTTCCCATCTTCTCGGCTAATATCTTGATGTAACATAATAGATTCTAATATTTGGGCACCAATGGTTTTTAAAGGGTTTAAACTTGTCATAGGATCTTGCATAATCATAGCAATCTCCCCTCCTCTTATTTCATACCATTTTGATGTTTTTTCCCATTTTGCTAAATCTTCTCCTTTGGGATCTCTACCATAGTAAATGATCTCGCCAGAATCAACGAATCCATTTCCATCTAAAAGTCCCATAAAAGACTTAGTCAATACAGATTTCCCACTTCCTGACTCGCCTACAATTGCTAAGGTTTCAGAGGGATATAATTCTAAGGATACACCTCTTATCGCATGGAGTTCCCGTCCTCTTAGACTAAATTTAATATTAATATCATTTATTTCTAAAATTTTTTCCATAGAATCCCTTCCTACATGTGATTTTTCGGATCAGCTGCATCTGAAAAAGCATTTCCTATAATATAAAAAGATATGGTAATAAAGGATAAAAAGATAGTTGGATACAATAATTGATATCTTAAAGCTGGGCTTGTAGCCAGAACCCGACCTTCATTAATCAAATTACCTAAACTTGGAATATTTACAGGAAGACCTAATCCAATATAAGCAATAAAGACTTCATTGCCTATGGCCATGGGAATTGTCAATGCCATTTGAAGCATAATAACAGATACTAAATAGGGAAGTAAGTTTTTAAAGACAATCCGATGAACCGGTGTGCCTAAAGTTCTACTAGCCACATTATAGTCACGATCTCGAATAATAATTATTTGATTTCTAATAAACCGTGCCATTCCAATCCACCCAGTTAAGCACATAGCAAAAATCATAGACCGTATACTAGGACGCATTATATAAGAAATTAAAATTAAGACAATGGTATTTGGAATATTGTCTAAAATATTATAAAGTTCCGTTAATACAAAATCTAATTTACGAATATAGCCCCATAAAACCCCTACGGTTATTCCAATAAGAGCTTGTATAGATGCTACCATAATCCCGATAAATAAGCTGGTTCTAGTTCCTGACCATATCCTTGCCCATAGATCTTGACCAATAGAGTTCGTACCTAAAATAAATTCATCCCCAGGAGGAATATTGCGAAGCTGCATGCCAGTCCCTGGGTCATTCACAATCGTATTAGGATTATATTGATTCGGCAAATATGGTTGAATTAATGTAAAAAGTACCATAAGAATCAAAAGGCTTAAGAGAATCATGGCAAACCGATTTTTTAAAAAGACCCTTGCTGTAGAACCCCAATATGAATAATCGGAAAAAACCATTTCTTCCCCTTTACTTTCTTCAAACGTAGCAAAGGTAAAAAGATCTTCTTCCTTTATATTTTCTTCCATGTGATTCATCACTTGGTTCGTTTTTTTCTTTCCAAATAATGTCATGATCGATCACCTGCCTTTTTTGTAAAAGATATCCTTGGATCTAGTAGAACCATTAAAAGGTCACCAATAATAAGTCCAAGTACCCCAACACAGGCAAAAACCAAAACAATACCTTGTACCATAGTGTTATCATGGAGCTTAACAGCGTTTACAAGAAGTCCACCCATACCAGGTACACTGTATAAAGATTCAATATAAATAGATCCTATCACTGTGTTTAAAAAAGCTGTTGGTAAGTATTGTGCCAAGGGAACAAAGGCATTTCTAAATACATGGCGATACATAATTTTACCATCACTTAACCCCTTTGCCCTTGCTAGTTGAACATAATCTTTATTACTTTCATCTACCATGTACCTTCGTAGCCACATTGCATAGTAAGCTGTATTTCCAAGTGCCATGGAAAAAACAGGTAGAATCCATGATCGCCAATCATTCATTCGGAATAATAAACTAATATTTAAAGCTAAGGTTCCATAAAGCTGGATATAAATATAATAAACAGCTGCTGGAACAGCTTGTACAAATATAATAAAAACAGTCCCTAATTTATCTGGTAATCCTCCTTTATACCTTGTCATCCACATTCCTAAAGGAAGTCCAGCTGTTAAGGACACAATCATAGAAAGAACTCCTAATTTAATTGATATTGGTAATTTATCCTTTAAAATCGTTGTGACAGGAACATTTACTCGATAAATCCTAGAAACTCCTAAATCTCCTTGTATTAACCCTTTATAAAAACGACCTAATTGTATGGGGAGAGGATCAGTTAGACCCATCTCCTTTAACCCCACTTCAATTTGTTGGGGGGTCATTTTATCAAAATTTTTAAAATAACCTTCAATTGGCATTAAACGTAAGAGGGAAAATACAATGGTTAAAATAATAAATAAGGTCACAAAAGACCGTAAAAATCTTTTTAATAAATATCTTGCCATTTTAACCTCTCTCTAAATAAAAAGAGGGAAACGGGCTCGTTCCCCTCTTTTTTTCTTTATTAATTGTCTTCCATTGCTGCCCTTTCTTCTTCAAATTCTTCCATAGAAATAAAGTTATCACGAAGCTTCATTCCTTTATATCGATAACTTGAAATTCCAAAAGGTGCATACTGACCTTCAAATACATTTAATTTAGTAGCAACATAATTACTATTCGATAAACTAAATGGTAGTACTAAAGCATGGTCGATTAAATGCTTTTCTGCTTTGGCAAAACCTTCATAACGAGTAATATCATTATTTGTATTTTCTTTTGCTTTTTCTAAAAGATCAAAATATTCTTTAATGGTATCACTACTAGCTCCACCATCAGTTACTGAAGTACCTAAAAATGCATAAGACATTCCATCATCGTATCCATTCGCACCTGCTGCTTGATAAAATGGATCCGTCCATGTCTCTGGATCTTGATAGTCAGCTCCCCAGTTACATTTCATAAAGGCATAGTTACCAGCACGACGAACTTGAGCCAAGAAGTTATCTGTAGGTCCTGCTTGTGCAATCACATCAATAAAGTCTGCTCCTAGAAGCTCTTCTAATTGTTGTTCAGCTACCTGACATTCCTTATCCCAGTCTGTAACAATGGGATTATAAGGCATTAAAACTTTTATAGGGAAAGTTACTCCTGCTGCTTCCAATTCAGGTTTTGCTAAATCACGATATTTTACTGCTTCTTCAGGATTAAATGTGTTTTCTAAATCACCTAATCCTCCAACAGTAGCAAAATCTGTACCATCTTCTAGAGATGCAAAGTTTTTAGGAGTAATCGTATTTAAGACAAAATTTTCCGGAGCAGTAGGTTCTACAACGGCTAATTCTTTTTCTTTATTCAAACCATAAAATAACGCTTTTCTAAAGTTTTCGTTATTTACTGCTAGTTTCCAATTATCCGGTTCAAATTCAGCATCAAATTGGGGATTAAAGTTGAAACAATAAAAATAGGATAAATCAGTAGTTACACGAGCTCTACTAATTAAATCTTTTGTTTCATCATTATTCATCCAGTCATCCATAATTTCAGAACCAATAACCGCATAGTCGGTTTCTCCACGTTTTACCATTTCTGGTCCCATTGTGGAAGCTTCTGCATTATATTGAGCCTCAATTCTCTCAATAAATACATTGTCAGCATCATAATTTAATGGATTCTTTGTTAAAACTCTATGGGATTGAGGTTCATATTCTGAAATATAATAAGCTCCATTATAATACATCTTATCCATAGATGTAGCAAAATCTTTCCCTAACTCTTCTAATTGAGGTCCATATGCTGGCATATAAACAACATATGCTAAAGAAGACAAGAAATAAGGAACTGGTTGTTCCAAAGTATATTCTAAAGTATGATCATCTAATGCTTTTACTCCAACCTCTTCAAAATCGATAGGATCCCATACTACTCCATCTTCATCAGCTTCACCATTATAGGCTAATCCATTAAAATACTTTTCCGCATTATTAATGACACCAAAAGTAAGTTGTACCGTTCCACTTTCATTCCCAGGATCTAAGGCATATTTTAATGCATCTACAAAGTCTTGAGCAGTTACATCTGCTACTTCTTCTCCATTATGGTCAATCCATTTTGCTTCTCGTAACTCTAGAGTCCAAGTAAGCTTTTCTTCATCATAATCCCATTTTGTAGCTAAGCCTTCACGAATCTGACCTTTATTATCAAATTCAATTAAAGTATCTACAGTATTTGCTGGAAATACAAAGTCATCAATATTTGGTGTAACAAGGTAATTCATCGTTTGAATTTCCCCACTATATAAATATCGATAAGTACTTTCACTTGTTCCACCACTACCTCCGCCTCCACAAGCGGTTAAAGTCATTAGTATAGCCAATACTAATGCCATCATTCCTAAATGACGCCTTCTCATTCTTATCCTCTCCTTTAATTATGGTACTCGACGAGTTCCTTTACAACTTCTCCCATAACTACATTAATGCCAACATCTTCCAACTCATTTCCACAAACTACTAGGAGAAAAGGTTTTTTAGTATAAAAAATTCCCACATCATGGGAAACCCCGTCATCCTCTCCTGTTTTATGAGCAATTTCAACTTCTCCTTCTTCAAGAAGTAATGGAAATTTATTGATTACTTGTTGTGATTTTAAAATATCTATCATTTTTTGATCCATTTCTTTTGAAATTACAGTTCCTAAAAAAAGTTTTTCTAAAAATAATCCTACTTCTTTGGCTGTAATGGTATTAACATTTCCCTGTTTTGCCGATTCATAATCAAACATTTTACGACGAAGAATAGACGTTGAAAATCCTAATTCATGAATAAAACGATTGATATTTTCAATCCCAAGACGGTCAATCAATAAATTTGTTGCAACATTATCACTTAAAATAATCATTAAGATTAATAAATCCATTGTAGTAACTTCAAGTCCATCATGTAAGAAAGTTAGCACTCCACTTGGAGGTACTCGATCTTTATCCTTTAATACAAATCGTTCTTCTGTATCCAAAAAGCCTTTTTCTATTTGACGAAATCCTTCCCCTAAGACAAAAAGTTTGATAACACTTGCTGCTTGCATTGGAAAATCCTCATTATAAAAAAAAGATTCTTTGGTAATCAAATTTTTATATACCACAGAAACTTTACCTTGAATTTTAAGCAATGGATCAAAAACCTTTTGTATTCCCTCCAATATGACCCCCTTTTACGATTTTACTCGTAAGAATTTTTAAACTTGATAACTTTATTATACTATAGTATTGTTAAAAATCAAGAAAAAAATTCAGTATAGTAACTCCTTATACTAAGGATTGTATTTTATAAATGCATTATAGGAATGAATAATACTAAAATTTATGCTCCTAAAATTAAAATCTTTCCTTTCCATATCCTAAATAGGACAGTTCTAATGATTCTAATTCCATATTTTATAATGTTTCACAGATTACGTAATCTGTCTTACTTTAGACTGTATATTATCATCAATAAATAGACAAAAAAAGATGCCCTTTCGAGCATCTTTCAAATTTTGTTTTATTATAGTAACT
>JAUNVD010000081.1 GCA_030537855.1 Tissierellia bacterium
TCGATAAAGGTTTATAGGTTACCTTTAACAACCTAAATACATTATATAAGGAGGTTGAAAAAGATAATGGATAAAAATAAAATGGAAGACTTTAAGGCTATTGTAAAAGAAATAGAGTATTTAAATTATATACTGCATTCTGTGCTCTATTGGGATAAAGTAACGCATATGCCAAAGAAGGAAATTGAATATAGAAATGAAGTAAATACATATGTAGGAGGGTTGCTACATCAATTACTTTCTTCTGAAGATATAAATGAATTTATTCAGTCTTATGAAAAAGAGCATAATAAGAATCAAATTCTAGATGCAACGATTAGAAGAATACAACAGTTGAAACAACCTGTTAGTGATATTCCTGAAGATGAGTATAGAAAATATATTCACTTAATTTCAAAAGCAGAAAATCTTTGGAATCGTGCAAGGATTGTCGGTGACTTTGAGTTAATGGCTCCTTATTATTCTAAGATATTTGATTTTTTTAAAGAGTTTGCTGAATACTGGTCATATGAAGAGGATCCTTATGATGCATTAATTCAATTTTATATTGAAGGATACTCAACCCAGAAAATGGATGAAATGGTAAAATACTTAAAAATCCCTTTGCAAGAAAAAATGAAAGAAAGAGAAAAATTATTTATAAAGAATAATAGCTTTCAGATCAAAAATATTCATAAAGAAAAACAATTTGAGTTGTGGAAATTAGTTTTAGATGAAATAGGGTTTGACTTTGAAGCTGGGAGATTAGATGTTGGTAGTTTTACAACAATTCTTTCTAATTCCCCAACGGATGTTAGAATTGTGAATGAATTTTCTGAAGAAGATATTTTTATTGGAATTTTTAATGTTTTACACTCAGGTGGTAAAGCAATTTATAAGCAAAAAATAGATAAAAATTTGAGAGGAACTCTACTAGGAGAACCTCCATCATTCGTGATGGAAGAAGCCATTGGTAGGTTTTACGAAAATATTATAGGTAGAAGTAAAGGATTTTGGAAACGTATATTGCCAAAAATTAAGTCAGTTTTACATGAATTAAAACCTTATTCTCTTGAAGACATTTATACTAAGGTAAACCTCTGTAAACCTAGTCCTATAAGAATGAATGCAGATGAAATAACTTACCTACTACACATTATCATACGTTATGAAATTGAGAAAGAAATAATTAGTGGGAACTACGATATAGATCAAATAGAGCATATATGGAATGAAAAATATAAAGAGTACCTTGGAGTAGAGCCTAAAGATAGCAAGGAAGGCATTCTACAAGATGTACATTGGGCCGCAGGCTATATAGGTTATTTCCCAACTTATCTTATAGCCACTGTTGCATCGAGTCAATTCGCATATTTTTTGGAAAAAAAATACGGGGATATAGATTTTTTAATTCAAAAAGATGGACTTTATACCATTAATCGATGGATGGAAAAGAATATTTTTCGTTGGGGGGCTATTTATGAATTTAAGGAATTAGTAAATATGACTTGTGGTGAAGATTTAAATCCACGATATTATTTAGAATATTTAAATAATAAATTCTAACAGGGCATGTGTTACCCTTAATTAACACAAATATTTTTTATAAGGAGATCATTATGAGTAAATTATTGGAAAAATTTAAACTGGGGGGAAACTCTTATAGGACATTTATTGCTGTTTTAATAGTATCATTTGGGGGAGCAATCATTTATGGATTGCCATATTTTAGATACGATTTTTATGATGTTTATCTTGAAACATATAATTTAACGAACACTCAGATGGGAGTATTTGGTAGTGTATTAGGTGTGTTTGGTATGATATCTTATTTATTTGGAGGCGTAGTTGCAGATAAGTTTTCGACTAGAATCATATTAACGGTTTCATTAATTGGAACAGGTATTGGTGGGTTAATACATTTGCTACCTCTAAGCTACCATGCCTTAGTTGGACTCTATGCATTCTGGGGAATATCATCTTTATTTGCATTTTGGCCAGCCTGCATTAAGGCGGTTAGAATTTTGACTGATTCAGGAGATCAAGGTAAAGCTTTTGGTTTCTTTGAAGGAGGAAGGGGTATAGCCGCCGCCCTCATGACTTTATTTGCAGTAATTTCTTTCCGCATAGGAGCTGGAAGGATGGAAGACCAACAGTTGGGGATGCGCTATGTTATAATATTTTATTCATTTTTAACAATTTTTATTGGAATTATTACTTATTTTACAGTAAAGAAAGAAGATAGTATAAAGAGTGAAGAAATTTCATTTAAAGGCATTAAGGAAGTATTGAAAATGCCTGCGGTTTGGATTATTTCTTTTGTTACATTTAGTAACTATGTATTTACTCAATCTCTATATTATTTTACTCCATATTCAACAAACTTTTTTGCGGCTTCTGTAACTTTTGCGGCAACTTTGGCATCAGCTAGGCGATGGTTTTCCTTAATTGGGTCAATTGGTGGTGGTATAGTTACGGATAAGATTGGTACAGGAAAAATGCTACTCACTTCATTTTTGGTAATGATAGTAGGTACAGCGGGTATATTATTATTACCTTTAACAGGTAGTAGTTTAATGATTTTTACGGTAATATTTATTATTATATTTATATTTTATAATGTCAACTATGCAATGACATGGGCTATGTTGGACGAAGGAGCAATTCCTGTTAAATATTCAGGTACAGCAGCAGGTGTAATTTCTACCATTGGATATTTACCGGAAATTTTCTGTTCTGTTCTTGCTGGAATATTGATTGATCAAAATCCTGGAGTGACGGGATACAGATATTACTTTATTTTCTTAATAGCTATGTTGTCAATGGGTGTTGTTTTGGTTATTATTTGGAATAAATATCTTAAAAAACAAAAAGCATTAGGAGAGATAAAAAATGGCTGAAAATGAATATAAATTTGAGGTAGTTTATGTTGAAACCCCTGTTGATACAGACTGTGATGGAAAGTATGATTTGATTAAAGTCTATATTAAAAGGCCTATTGATTCATCAGAAAAAAACAAAGTACCATGTCTTTATGTTGCAAATCCATATATGCTAAGTTGTAATGAAGATTGGTATATACCTCATAATGTTGATTGTAATCTTACTGTTTTCCCTGAACAAAATATTAGAAAAAAAGATATTGAATTTAACTTTGATAAGGATTTAGAACAATATATACATGAAGAAAGAAATACGATGGGACAAGGAAAAGCTAAAATAGTGAAAGAAGATCCAAAGTTAGAAGAAATATCAGAGCTTTATGATCATTTCTTAAAAAGAGGATATGGGGCTGTTTTTGCGGGTGGATTAGGAACACTAGGTTCAGAAGGTATTGTAAAAACAGGTTCAAGGGAAGAGATATTGGCTTTTAAATCAGTCATTGATTGGCTCAATGGAAGAGCGAGAGCTTTTACTGATAAAGAAAATAATATAGAGGTTAAAGCTGATTGGACAACTGGGAAAGTAGCTATGACAGGTAAGTCGTACTTGGGAACTCTGTCTATAGGGGTTGCCTCTACAGGAGTCGAAGGGTTGGAAACTATAATACCTGAAGCTGCAATTTCTAATTGGTATAATTATTATCGTTATAATGGTCTAAATTCATCTGCGATAGGTTGGCAAGGAGATGACTTGGATATACTTTCTAAATATTGTTTTAGCAAGGCGAAAGATGAAGAAAAATACAAGAAGGTTCAAGATATTTTTGAATATTCACAAGCTCGTCTTATATTAGGACAAGATAGAATCAGCGGAAACTATAATTCTTTTTGGGATGAAAGGAACTATTTAAATCAGTTGCACAAAATAAAAGCATCCGTGTTTATTATACATGGTTTAAATGATTGGAACGTTAAAACGAATCAATGTTACCCATTGTTTCAAAGACTTGAGGAACTGAATATACCAAGAAAGATTGTACTTCATCAAGGAGAACATATTTATATCTATAATCTAAGAAATTCTGGAGTCTTAAAGATGTTAGAAAACTGGCTGGATTTTTATTTAAAAGGAATTGATACTGGAATCCAAGAGGAACCTAAAGTTTATATACAAAGCAATGTCAATCAAAATGAATGGAATATTTCAAATAACTGGGGATTTAAAGATAAAACCTTATTTCCAATCGAAGAAAAGGGAACTATTATAATAGAAGACGATTTAAGCAAAACTATATTTAATCGCGATAAAGATAATTTAAAAGAATGGCTTGATGAATTAGTATTAACGGAAAAAGTCGATTATAAAAATAGGGTTAAATATATATGGGATTTAGAAAAAGAGGGGCTTGAAAAAGACGTTCACTTTTCCGGGCAAGCTACAATTTCTTTTAATGCTTCAATTGATCAAAACACAGCTATATTAAGTGCAATGTTGGTAGATTTAGGAGATGATTGTCGAATTACTAATCAACAAGATTTTGATGAAGATGGTATGTTTGCATTTTGTCTGGAAGAAAAACCATCCTCTTATAAAGTTATTACAAGAGGATGGCTAAATGCGCAGAATAGGAATTCAATATGGTCAAAAGAGAACATAGAAAAAAAGAAGTATTATAATTATCAAATTGAATTCATACCCACTGATTATATCATCCGAAAAAATCATAAGATAGCATTAATCATTTATGGTATTGATGCAGAAGCAACTCAGAGACCATTTGCAAAAACACAAATAACAATAAAACAAGAAACTATTCAATGCCATTGTCCAATTAAAAAATAGGTTGTTTAGGATAATGTTATAAATAAATTGAATTAACGTTTGATATTGTTTTAATATGGCGATGAGAATATGAGTTACCTCTTTTTAAATATTATTTTTTAGACATATGAAACCCTCTCCAGTTGGATAAATTTTAAG
>JAUNVD010000082.1 GCA_030537855.1 Tissierellia bacterium
CTCGCGACCCTCGCCTTGGCAAGGCGATGCTCTACCACTGAGCCACTTCCGCATCAGATGAATGTCCAAGGAACCAAAAAGAATTCCAAAAGATAGGATACTGTAACTTTACCTTTTTGTCAAGAGACTTTCTTGTGGAATGGAAAATTATTTTAAAATTACCATTCCACAAAAAATTATTTTTTATTAATATCCTTTGATTTTTTAACAAGATCCTCTAACTCTTCTTCATTAAATTGATAAACATCTCCACAAAAATAACAAGTTAACTCCGCTTTCTTATCTTCTTTTAAAATTTCATCTAATTGCTCATATCCAAGACTTAACAACGAATCTTTCACTTTCTCGCGATTACACTCACAAGAAAAAGAAACTTCTTGCCGCTCAAGTATCTCAACATTAGGTAATAATTCATGGAATAAATCTTCTGGAGTACGACCCATTTCAAAATACTTGGTGATTGGTGGCAATTCTTTAACCTTTTCTTCTAACCTTAGAATAACTTCGTCAGAAGCACCAGGAAGTCTTTGAATTAAAAATCCACCAGCTTCCGTAACCTTTCCTTCCTTATCAATCATAACACCTAAACTAATTGCTGAAGGAACTTGTTCAGACATTAAAAAATAATTAGCTAAATCTTCTGCGATTTCTCCGTTTACCAAGGGAACTTGCCCCACATAAGGTTCCTTCATCCCTAGATCCATAACAACTGTTAAGTGGCCACTACTTCCTACAATCCGCCCAACATCAAGTTTTCCATCCTCTCGTAAAGGTGCATTTGCATTAGGATTTGTTACATAACCTTTAATTTTACCATCATTTTTTCCAGTGACCAAGATTTTTCCAATATCACCATCTCCGTCAACATGAATACTTAGAGAATCCTTTGGATTTTTTAAATAGCCTGCCATTAAAAGTCCACCACATAAAGCTCTACCTAGGGCAGCAGTAGCCGTAGGACTTAAATTGTGACGAACTCTACCTTCTTCCACAACCATAGGTGCATGGATAATCCCTATTTTAATTTGTTGGTCTTGATCCATCCCACGAATTATATAATCTTTCATTCTTTCTCCTTTTTTTGTACAATATAAACCAGTCTATGACAATTCTCTATATCTTTATCAAAAGTATACCCTCGATACTTTTGAATATCTTTAAACCCTATTTTCATTAACATTTCATCTAAATCTTTTTCAGAATACATATATTGGATATGCTCTTCAAAAAAACGTCGATACTTTTCTCCTTCCCTTTGAAAGAAATGAATTCGATAAATATTTTCTCTATCATTCAAAGAATAAAAATTTTCCCAAACATAAAAAATATCCTCTTTTTCATCTGTAAAGACTTGATCACTCATACTTAAAAATTTATATTCTGTATTAATATCAAAAAGGAAAATCCCATCATCCGTTAAATGATCAAATACATTCTGAAATGTCTTTCGTACCATATCCTTCGTTTCCAAATAATTTAAACTATCACAAAGACATAAAATAAGGTCAAATTTTTGAGTTAATTGGAAAGTACTCATATCCTCACAATAAAGATGTACCCTTTGAGAAGAACCTAATTTTTCCCTTGCTACAGATAGCATATCAGAAGAAAGATCAAATGCGGTAACGGGAGCAAGGCGACGAATAAATTTCGTCAGTGCCCCCGTACCGCATGCCATTTCTAATATTCTAGTAGGTAATATCTTATGTCGAGAAAGAATCTCCTCAATATAGTGGTAAATCTCTTCATAGGGATAATCATACATTAAAAGATCATAGACCTTGGAAAACTCTCCATATTCCACAATCAATACCTCTTATAATAATTTCTCAACTTCCTCACTTATTAAAGTAAGAATTTCTCCACAACCTTCATGAATTACCACATCAGCATCTCGATCATAAGGAGTTCTTTCCTTATTGACAATAATCAATGATTTAGCAAATTGTGGTAAATACGATACTGGTGCAACTTGTAAGCTTGAGCCTACTACAATCATAACATCAGCACGTTTTGCAGCATCATAAGCCTTTTCAAAAGCAGGAGGCATCATATCTCCAAACATTACCACATTTGGGCGTAACATTCCACCACAAATATCACATTTTGGAGGAATCTCCCCCTTATGAACTTTTTCTTTATAAGCTTCAAAAGTTAAAGGTCCATTACATTCATTACAATGAACACCTCTTGTCTCGCCATGAACCTCATAAACCGGAGCAGAGCCTGCTCTTGTGTGAAGATTATCTATGTTTTGGGTGATAATCCCTTGTAATTTATTTAAATCCTGTAGCTTTTTTAACGCTTTATGCCCCTTATTAGGTTCCTTTCCAGCTAAATCCTCTAAAATTCGATACCCTTCATTATAAAATCTCTTTGGATTATAAAGTAAAGTATCCCTAGAAAGTGCTGCCATCGGATCCATAGAAGCATAATACCCAGATGCTGATCGAAAATCTGGAATTCCTGATTCTGTAGAAATACCTGCCCCTGTTAACGCCACATTATACTTACCATTAACAATAAGTTCAGCTGCTTTTTTAATTTGATCCATAATATCCTCCTATTTAAAAACAACGATACAATAATAAAGTACAATAAGCCCTAAAGGTAAAAACCCTAGTAAAACAGTAATCGGCTCCCCAATTTTAAAATATTCTTCCCTTTGTGTATGTCCTCGACTAAGCATTAAAAATGACCAATAAAATATAAATATACAAAGAAGACATAAAATTCCAAGACCTAAAGTAATGGATTTTTCCACAGACCCAATCTTTTCTATAATAGACAAATCTTTTAACCATCTGATTTTTTCCGGAGTAAAAGATCGTAAGAACATAATCCCTGCTATATTATGAATTATATGAGCCTCCATTGCGTAAATCACTGAACCTGTCCACCACATAATACTACCAAGTAAAATTCCTAATAATAAAGGTGAAATGAAGTTTTGTAGATTAAAATGGAAGATTGCAAAAAGAAAACCACTTAAGAAAATCGCGGATACTCTTCCTAATTGACGGTACCATTGAAGAAGTACTCCTCGAAAAAAGATTTCTTCACAAATTCCAGGAATAATGGCAAAAAACAAAATATCTTGGCCTAACCTTTGTTTTCCATGAAATAATGTCCCTACATAGTCTGGCAAAGGAATATAATCTGCAAGAATATGTAAGAAAAAACCATTGATCAACATAAGGAATGGATAAGCTGATAAAATAAAAACAGCAACCCATAGGAAAGTATACTTATCTTTTCTTTTTTTATTTTTAGGAATCGTTTTTGGTACATACTGGATAAAAAACAAAGACACAATAAGAAGTAAACCCTCACATCCCAAAACCCCTGGGATTGTACCAAAATTATATAATAGATTCCCAAACCTATCAAAAAGAATACCTAAAAACAACACCATAAAATGTAAGGTAGGAGTCGTCATCTCCCAGGAATTTCTAGTCATCATAAGTATAAATATAGGGAATATTCCTACAATGATTTTTATAATTTAACCCGCAGCCTACAATAAAAACATCAGGAATTTCAAACCCCACATACTCCGCTTCTAAATCCACTTGACGCCGACTAGGCTTATCTAAAAGAACAACTGTCTTTAGAGATTTTGGGTTTTTCTTATTTAAATGATTACGAATTTTCTCCATAGTATATCCAGAATCTATAATATCGTCCACAATTAAAACATCTCGCCCTTGAATATCTGCACGAATATCTTGTAGAATCTTCACATCTCCAGTAGACGATTCCTCATGGCCATAACTTGCTGTAGTCATAAAATCAATTTCCATTGGAATTTTCATAGCTCGAACTAAATCAGCTGCAAAAATAAAACTTCCTCGTAACAATGAAATTACAACTAAATCAGAATCTTTATAATCAATAGTCAATTCTTTTGCAAGTTCCTGGACTCTGGAATTTATAGTCTTTTCGGAAAATAAGATTTTTTCCTTTCTTTTTTCCATAATATGCCTCCATATATTTAAAGTTAAATACTATGAGTTACATTATAACATATTTTCCTATCCCTCGTGTACCTGTGTTATAATTGAGCAGAGGTGATAGAGATGTCAACTTATGAAATACATGAATTAGCACAACAAAAACTAATCCTTTTATACATCATAAAAAACATAAAAGTAAATACAGAAACTTTAACAAATTTTGTACTAGAACATGATATTATGAACTACTTTCTAGTGAAACAATATATCCAAGAATTATTAAAAACAGAATTAGTATATATAAACGACAACATACTTTTTTTGACAGAAACAGGATTAGAAACTTACCAGTTCTTTTCTAATGATTTATCAGACGAAATAAAAAAAGATTTAAAATTAAAATTACACCATTACAAAAAAGTAAAAAATAAAAAAGAAGCACTTGGTAGATACGATCTCATACTAGGTACACCCTTTGTTCAACTAGATTTAAACGAAGAAGAAACTTCTATCTTTTCATGTTCTATCAAAGTATCTTCTGAAAAAGAAGGGCAAAAATTAATCAAAGAATGGAAAGAGAATTCAGAAAAGATGTATCAAGAAATTATGAATTTACTAAAAGGTAGCTAAGACTTATAGGTCAAGGCTACCTTTTTCTTTTTAAAAACCACTATAAAAACATAATATTTTTTGATACTTAATATCAATATCTATTGACATAGATGAAATAAAAATTTATAATTATTATAGAC
>JAUNVD010000020.1 GCA_030537855.1 Tissierellia bacterium
GAGATTTTTTAAACACTTAGTGTTCCTTTTTAATTCCTTTTGTAACAGTAAAAGAAGGGCGGAAGTTTATTTTATATTTCTTCCTTTTACCTTTTATTTCTTCAACTTCTGATTTTCTCCTTCTTTGTATCCTTCGAGATCTACGATATTCCTGTTTTTCTTCAGAAACCCCTTTAGAAATCAATCCTAAGATATAAATTCCTAAAATAAGTGAAATGGCAACGAAAAACATTTTTCCATTGAAAGGGAGTTTTTCATACAGGGGAGTGGTTCCAAAGAAACTAAATCCAATAAGTAAAAGAATCCAAAGGCACCAAGTTTTTTCAATCTTTTTATATAATTTAATAAATATAACTGCTAAGATCGTATAAATAATTCCCCCTACAACCATATTTTCACCTCCAATTTATAAGGGATCCTTTTTTGGTTTCCCACCAGCTCTTGGATATTTTTTAGGGGTTTTCTTTACCTTTTTAATTAAAATCAAGCTGTGAAGAATATCTCCTGGTAACAAAATTTCTTCAGTTCTAATTATTTCCCCACCTAAAATAGTAATTGCTTCTTTTCCAGCTTCGATTTCTTCTTTGTAATCGCTGCCTTTCATAGCTAGGAAGTATTTCCCTGGTTTTACAAAGGGTAAACAATATTCTGATAAAGTTCTAAGGTTGGCAACGGCTCGAGATACACATAAATCGAATCTTTCACGATATTTTACATCTCTACCTAACTCTTCTGCACGTCCATGAATGGTTTCCATCTCTTTTAAATCTAATTCTCTTATTACTTCATCTAAAAATTTAATTCTTTTATTTAAGGAGTCAACTAAAGTAACCTTTAAATCTTTTCGATAAAGTTTTGCAGGAATTCCTGGAAATCCTCCTCCTGTACCAATATCAATCATCGTTTTTACTTCTGCCAATTCAGATAAGGAAAAAATAGACAAAGAATCTAAAAAATGTTTGACCTCCACATCTTCAGGTGAGGTGATTCTAGTAATATTTATTTTTTCATTCCATTCTAATAATAAATCTTCAAAAGTAGAAAGTTCCTTTACTGGTATATTGTCAAGTTTCCATTTTTGTATATATTTATCCCAATGATTCTTCATCTTCTTTTTCCCTTCGTTTTTGCTCTAAATAAATTAATAAAACATTAATATCAGCAGGGGAGACTCCTGTAATCCTAGATGCTTGTCCAATGGATTCTGGTTTTATTTTCATAAGTTTTTCTTTTGCTTCATTCCTTAATCCACCAATAGCCATATAGTCCATGTTAAAGTCTAGTTTTCTTTTTTCCAACTTTTTAAATTGATTGATTTGCATTTGCTGTTTTTTAATGTAGCCTTCATATTTAATTTGTGTTTCCACTTGTTGTCGAATATCCTTTGGAAGATTTGGTCGATCTAGGTCTAATACTTTTAAGGAATCATAGGATAATTCTGGTCGACGTATTAATTCTTTTAATGATAAGGATGTTTTCAATGGGGTAGAACCTAGGTCTTCTAATATTTGATTCACTTCAGATTTTGGATGAATCATAGTCCCATCTAGTCGTTTCCATTCATTTTCAATACTAGTTTTTCTTTTTTTGTATACCTGATATCTTTCCTCTGTAGCTAATCCTATCTTATAGCCAATTTCTGTTAAACGTAAATCTGCATTATCTTGTCTTAAGGTTAGACGATACTCTGCTCGAGACGTCATCATACGATAAGGTTCTTTCGTTCCTTTTGTTACCAAATCATCAATTAAAACTCCAATATATCCTTGGGATCTGTCTAAAATCAAAGGATCTTCTCCTTTTATTTTTAAGGTTGCGTTAATTCCTGCCATTAATCCTTGGGCAGCTGCCTCTTCATACCCAGAACTACCATTGATTTGGCCAGCAAAATATAGATTTTCATATTCCATATGCTCTAAGCTACGTTTTAATACTGTTGCATCAATAGCATCGTATTCAATGGCATAGGCATCTCTCATAAATTCTACATTTTCCAAACCTTTAATCTTTTTATAAAGTTCAATTTGTACTTCTTCAGGAAAAGAGGAACTCACTCCTTGAACATAAATTTCTTTTGTGGTTTTTCCCTCGGGTTCAATAAAAACCTGATGGGAATCTCTGTCGGAAAATCGAACCACTTTATCTTCAATAGAAGGACAATACCGAGGTCCAGTTCCTTCTATGTCTCCAATATACATAGCTGCTCGATGTAAGTTTTCCTGTATTATTTTATGACACTCAGGGGTGGTATAGGTTAAATAACAGGGCACTTGTTCTACATCAAAGGTTTTTCCTGTATTCATTAGGGAAAAGGGAACTACTTCTTCGTCTCCAGGTTGAATTTCCATATGACTAAAATCTATAGAGTCTCTATGGACTCTAGCTGGAGTCCCTGTTTTTAAGCGCATTAAAGGAATCCCTAAGTCGATTAAACTTTGAGACAATTCGTTGGCAGGTTGCATCCCATCAGGACCTGAGGGGTAGTTTAATTCCCCCATATATACACGTCCCTTTAGGTAGGTACCAGTACACAGTATTAAAGCTTTGCAGTGATATAGTCCCCCTGTTTTCGTTAAAATTCCAGACACCTTTTTGCCATCCATAATAATTTTAATGGCTTCTCCTTGTCGAAGATCTAAGTTTTTTTCGTCTTCTAATACTTTTTTCATTTCTTCATGATATCTTCGTTTATCTGCTTGGACTCGTAAACTATGAACTGCAGGGCCTTTTGAGGTGTTTAACATTCTACTTTGTATAAAAGTTTTATCTATATTTAAGGCCATCTCTCCTCCAAGGGCGTCAATTTCTCGGACTAAATGACCTTTCCCTGTACCCCCAATATTCGGATTACAGTCCATAGCCACAATGGAGTTTAAGCTCATAGTTAAAAGCAAGGTCTTCATACCCATTCTTGCAGCGGCAAGACCTGCTTCCGAACCACCATGACCTGCACCTATTACTATCACATCATAGCTTCCAGCTTCATATTGTTTTAATTCCGACATGTTATTCCTACTTTCCAATACAAAATTCTGAGAAGATTTTATCCAATACATCTTCTCCAATGGTTTCTCCTGTAATTTCTCCTAATCTTTCCATTGCCATGGTGAAATCTACTTCAATACAATCCATGGGAAGGGAAGCTACTAATCCTTCTTGGGCATGCTCCAATGCTTCTTTTGCTTTTTTTAATGCGTGAACATGTCTTATATTTGTAAGATAAATATCTTCATTGGCAAAGATTTCTTCTTGGTAAAATAATTCTTTTAACCGATTTTCTAAAGGTTCTACTCCATTTTCTTCTAATAAAGACATGGGAATAAAATCCTGACCATCAAGTAGTTTTTCAAATCTATCTTTTTCTAAGTTATGAGGAAGATCCCATTTATTTAATATAATAATAGATTTTCTATTTTCCAATAATTTAAGAATTTCTTTATCATCATCTTCAAATTTTCTAGATACATCAAAGAGAGCTATAACCAAATCAGCAGTATCTAATGCTTTTTTTGCTCGGTCAACACCAATCTTTTCTATAATATCTTCAGTTTCTCGTATTCCTGCAGTATCGATAAGGTGTAGCACCATATCATCAATGGTAATATATTCTTCAATAGAATCTCTAGTGGTTCCAGGAATATCTGTAACAATGGCTCTATTTTCCCGAAGTAGGGCATTGAGTAGAGATGATTTTCCAACATTTGGTTTTCCTAAAATAACTGTGCGAATTCCTTCTTTTAGTAATTTACCTCTTTGGGCGGTGGCTAGTAAATGATCTATTCTTTCGATTAATCCTTTGTTTTTTTCGATTAAGGCATCTGCATTTAACGCATCTACTTCGTCCTCAGGAAAGTCTATATTTGCAACAATTATAGCGAGCATTTCTAAAATACTTTCACGAAATCCTCTTACTTTTTCTGATAAAGACCCTGAAAGTTGAGATAAACTTTCTCGATATCCTTCTTTAGATTTAGAAGTGATAAGGTCCATAACTGCTTCTGCTTGAGATAAATCTAGTCTTCCATTTAAAAAAGCTCTTTTTGTAAATTCTCCTGGTTCTGCTGGTTCTGCTCCAAGTTCTAAAGCATAGTCTAAAACTCTACGTAAAGGAATCATCCCTCCGTGACAATATATTTCCACCACATCTTCCTTTGTATAGGTATGTGGTTTTTTCATATATACAGCAAGGACTTCATCTAAGATTTCATCCTCTTTTTTTATATAGCCATAACGTAAAAGACGGGAATCTTCGATTGTAGTCTCTGTCTTTTGTATGGAAGAAAACATAGTATTTAGGATATTTAAAGCTTCCGGGCCACTTAGGCGTATAATTCCTATTCCGGCTTCACCTGTTGCTGTGGATATTGCCCCAATTGTACTCATGGTATCAGCCCCTTTCTATTTCTTTCTTCATTTTCCTATTATAGCACAGAAAAACCTCCATAGAATCTATGAAGGTTTGTTTTCGTATTTGAGAGTATTAATAATTTCTTTCTTTATGAATAACCACTTTACGATAAGGCTCTCTACCTTCAGAATGTGTACTTACCCCATTAAAATCTTGAAGACTAGAGTGAATAATCCTACGTTCTGCAGCATTCATAGGTTCTAAACGAATGGATCTAGATGTTTTTAAAACTTTTTTTGCCATTTTTTGTGCCAAATTTCTTAAAGTTTCTTCTCTCTTCTCTCGATATCCACTAGAATCAAGGGAAACTCGAATATAGTTTTCTCTGTTTTTATTTACAATTAAACTAAGTAAATATTGAATGGCATCTAAGGTAACTCCTCGTTTTCCAATTACGATACCCATTTTTTCAGGAGCCCCAACAAGATTTACATGGATTACTTCCGGTGTTCTTGTAATCTCTAATTGATAGTCTAAGTCTAATGACTTCATAATCTTAGCAATATACTCTTCTATTTTCTTATCTTGTTCTTCATCTGTAAGATAAACTTTTTCGTCAATTTCTTTTACTTCTTTTGGTTCATGAATAACAGGTGTTTCTTTTACTATATCTTTTTCGATGACCTTTTCTTTTACAGTTTCTTTTTTCATTTTTTCCCGTTTTAAAGGTTTTTCTTTTTGAATGTTTTTCTTTTTTGTTTCAGAAAAATCATCTTGTAGTATTTCTTTTAAAAGGTCTTCTGTATTTTGTATTTCACTCACTTTTACTGTAGCTTCTTTTCCACCAATAAGACCTAAAAAACCCTTACTTGGTTGTTCAAGAACTTCAATTTCCACTTGATCTCTTTTCAAGCGTAGTTCTTTTAAAGCACTTTCTACAGCTTCGTCTACGGTCTTTCCCGTTTTAATAACAAAACTCATAAAACTTCCTCCTCAGTTTTATTAATGAGAGAATTACTGATTAACTGCTGTACTGTTGAAAATAAGTTACTTACAATCCAGTATAATATTAATCCTGCTGCTAATCTTCTTGAAATCCAAAGTATCATCAGTGGCATAAAATATGTCATAGAATTCATCATTCCTTGGGCTTGATCAGCTTGTGGATTATTTCCACTTAATTCTTTTTGCTTTTTTTGTGTCATCCAAGACAAAAGAAATGTTGAAACTGCTGCGATAATCGGTAAAATCATCGTTTTATCTGGATGGTCTAAATTAGAGAGATAAAAAAAGTTTTTTGATATACTCTCATATAAACCTGGCTCTGTAAATGCAAATTCAGATGGAAATCGAAACACTCTATAAAAGGCTATAATCACTGGAAATTGGATTAATAAAGGTAAACAACCAGATAGTGGATTATAATTAGCCTCTTTATATAATTGTTGTTGTTTAATGGCCAATGTTTGAGCATCATTTTTATATTTTTTTTGCAATTTTTGCATTTCCGGCTGTAATTCTGCCATTTTTAATTGATTTTTTGTTTGACTTATATTTAAAGGTAATAGGCAAATTTTAAATATAATGGTGGTAACAATAATGGCAATAGCAAAAAAAGATATGACTTCAGGTTCTGTTCCGCCAATACCCGAAACCATATCGTAAACGAATCTTAGAAGCTTTCCCATTATGCTACCAAGAACATTCATCATAGTTTACCTCTCTTTCTAAGGTAGAGGATCGTAGCCACCCTCATGAAATGGATGACATTTTAAAATTCTGCGTACAGTTAAATAAGTGCCTTTAAAAAAGCCATATTTTATATAGGCTTGTCTTGCATATTCACTGCAAGTTGGTGTGAATCTACAATGGGCACCTGGTAATAGATATTTAGATATTACTTTTTGATAAAATTTTATAATCAAAAGCATTATATATTTCATATCAATACCTTTTTATTATTTTAGATATTCGAAGAATATGAAGAAAGGCACTTTCCAACTCTTGGAAGGATATGGTACTTGAACTTTGTTTTACAACAAATACCAAATCATAACCAGTTTTTATGATATCTTGATGTTTTCGAAAAAGTTCACGTAATCTTCGTTTCAATTTATTTCGAATTACCGCTTTTCCCACTTTTTTATTGATTGAAAATCCCACCCTAGTAAAGGGTAGGTTGTTTTTGCGAATATATAATGTGAGATTTCGATTTCCATAAGTTTTTCTTTTCTTATATACTTGCGTAAAATCCTGATCCTTTTTTAAATAGTATTGACTATTCATGGAAAGTCCCTTCTAATTTAAGCAGATAATCTTTTTCTTCCTTTTCTTCTTCTAGCTTTTAGAATCGCACGACCAGAACGAGTTCTCATTCGAGCTCTGAATCCATGTTCACGACTTCTTTGTTTTCTTTTCGGTTGGTAAGTTCTTTTCATTTGTCACACCTCCTAGCATGGTTAAGAGTCTAATTTTGATACACTATAAAGATTATATTTATAATGTTGGGGGATGTCAAGGATTTCAAAGGAAAATCTCTTTAAATCGCTATTTTTTGGTATTTTTATCCACTGCTCTTTGTTGATAAATATGCAAAAATTTAGTATAATATGTTCTAAGATGTAAATAAGTTATATGTCTTGTAGATAACTTATTTAAAATTAGAGTTATGCACATTTTGTGAATAACTTGTGTATAACTTTACACCTTCTTCCATGAAATTTGAATTTTAACCCAATATTTCTAATAAATATCCACAAATCCTAATTGTTTAATCTGTGGATATTTATTTTGTTCACAATTTTACCCACACTGTGGATAACTTATTTTGGATATATTTATCCACATCTTTATATTGTGGATAAAAGAAAGCTATTACAAATAATTTTAGGAGCGTAGATATGTCTCAAGATAAAAATCAGGAATTACTTCTTATTTGGGAGCAATTTATACAACAATTAAATAGTACTGATATTTCTCCTGTTTCTATTAGTACATGGTTTCGACCGATGAAACCTTTAAAAATTGAAGGAAGTCTTTTTTATATAACCGTTCCAAATACTTTTATTAAAAACTTTTTAGAAAATAATAGAAATTATCAAGATACTATTATTAGTATTCTTCATAATATTACAGGACAAATTTTTGAATTAGTTATATTAGAAGATAGTGAAACAGAAAATATCACTGAACATGTTACTAATCCTGTCTTTCATACTATGGACAAAAGTCGCTTAAACCCAAAATATACCTTTGACTCTTTTGTAGTTGGAAAGTCCAACGAATTTGCTCATGCAGCATCTCTTGCAGTTGCTGAAAATGCAGAAGCAGCCCATAGTAATCCACTTTTCATTTATGGAGGTGTTGGACTTGGAAAGACTCATTTAATGCAAGCCATCGGTCATTTTATGTTAAAAAATGATCCTAATAAAAGGATCCTCTATGTAACAAGTGAACAGTTTACCAATGAATTAGTCACTTCAATTCAAACTAGAAGGAATGAAGAGTTTCGTGAAAAATATCGTAGTATTGATTTATTATTAATTGACGATATACAGTTTATTGCTAATAAAGAAATGACTATGGAAGAATTTTTCCATACTTTTAATGAACTTCATGGTGCCAATAAACAAATTGTACTTACTTCTGATCGTCCTCCTCGGGAAATTAAAAAATTAGAAGATCGATTGATTTCTCGTTTTGCCTGGGGTTTAATTGTAGATATTGGCCAACCTGATTTTGAAACAAGAATTGCAATTTTAAGAAAAAAAGCAAATTCTGAAGGTTTTGACGTTCCTGATAAGGTCATTAATTACATAGCAACTCATGTACAAAGTAATATTCGAGAGTTGGAAGGAGCACTTTCAAGGGTTACTGCCTTTAGTAAACTTACCAATGGTCGTTTAGATGAAGAAACAGCAGCTATTGCGTTAAAGGACTTATATCAAGCTCCGAAAGAAAGAAGAATCACAACAGATTTAATTAAGGAAATTATATCAAAACATTATCATCTTACGATTGAGGATATGAATAGTAAAAAGAGAACAAGGGCCATCTCCTATCCTAGACAAATTGCTATGTACCTTACAAGGGAATTAACCGATTTATCTTTACCAAAAATAGGAGAAGAGTTTGGTGGAAGAGATCACTCTACAGTTATTCATGCTTATGAAAAAATTGAAAAGGATATGGAGGAAGAACCTTCTTTGAAAGTTAAAATTATAGAGTTAAAAAAAGAAATAAAGGGAGAGTGATTGTGGATATTTCTAATTTAAAAGGAAGATTATCAACAGTTTATCCCAGTGGATGTTTCGTTAAAGACAAAGGTCCACAGACTTATCCCCATATCCACAGGTCCTACTACTATTACTAATATATATACTATTATCTATAAGGAGGAATCTCAAATGAAATTGAGGATTCACAAACAAGAATTGTCAAAACATATCAGTATCGTTCAAAAAGCAATCTCTGGTAGAACACCTATGCCAATTTTAGAAGGTATCTTAGTTGAATGTTTTAATAATCAAATAAAATTAACAGGTTCAGATGGAGAAATTAGTATTGAGACCTATGTCGATGCTTTTATTGAAGAAGAGGGAAGTGTTGTTATTGGTTCTAGAATTTTTGGAGATATTATAAGAAAACTTCCCAATGCTATGGTTTCTATTGATGTGGAAGGAACTAATATTAAAATCACTTGTGAACAATCTGAGTTTAATATTTTAGGTCAAAATACGAAGGAATATCCAAATCTACCTGTTGTAGAAGAAATTAATTCTATTACTATACCAGGAGAAAAATTAAAAGAAGGAATTAAAAGTACAGAATTTGCCGTATCTTTAGATGAAATACGTCCAGCTTTAACAGGAGTTCTTATGGATATTCATAAGGAGTCTATCTCTTTTGTAGCCCTTGATGGCTATCGAATGTCATTAAAAATTGAAGATGTAAAAAATAATTTTGAAAGAGAAGCTATTGTGCCAAGTCGTTCTTGTAATGAATTGATTAAAATTATGGACGAAGATTTGGAAGAAGTTACTTTGATTTTTTCCAATAATCATATTTCTGTAAATTTAGGAAATACAATTTTTTATACTAAGTTAATCAATGGTGAATTCTTTGCCTATGAAGGATTGGTACGAAGAGAACATTCTAAAACTGTAAAAGTGAATCGAATGGATTTTTTAAATTCACTAGAACGTGCAAGTTTATTAGCAAAGGAAGAAAGAGCAAATTTAGTAAAACTAGATATTAGAAATGGAGAAGTTCTTATTGAATCTAATTCAGATATTGGAAATGTTCATGAATTGGTTCCATGTGAAAAAGATGGGGAAGATTTAAAAATTGCTTTTAATAGTAAATACTTAATCGAAGGTATTCGTACGATTCCAACTTCTGAAATTATTTTACAATTTACCGATGCTATTAATCCTTGTATTATTCAGCCACCGGAACGAGAAGATTATATTTATTTAGTTCTTCCTGTACGATTGGCGAATTGAGGGATATGATGAAAATATTGAAAATAAATACTGATTTTATCAAGTTAGACACAGCATTAAAGTTAGCTGGTATTACAGATACTGGTGGTCAAGGTAAAATACTAATCCAAGAAGGTTTCATCTATGTTAATGGTGAACAAGAATTTCGACGAGGAAGAAAATGTATTTCTGGTGATCGAATTCAATTTGAAGAGGAAGAAATACTCATTGAATGAGGAATCTCATGAAAATAAAAGATATTCAATTACTTCATTTTAGAAATTATGAAAATATTTACTTTACTCCCAATGAAAAGATAAATATCTTTCTTGGAAAAAATGCTCAAGGAAAAACTAATCTTTTAGAAGGTATGGGATATTTAGTATCTGGAAAATCCTTTCGTACAAATTCAGATAAAGAAGTAATTTCCTTTGATGAGGATCAAAGTTATATTCGAGCTTTATTGGAAATATACGGATATGATCACTTATATGAATTAAAAATTTCTAAAATGGAAAAGAAAAGACTTCGTATTGACGGGGAAGAGGTCCAGCGTTTAAAAGAGTTTAAACGTGAGGGTGCTGCGGTAATCTTTGGTCCTGTGGATATGAATATGATAAAATTTTCTCCACAAAACAGGAGAAAATACTTAGATGATGTAATCATTCAACTAGATGAATGGTATGAAAAAAATTTAAATAATTATGGAAAAATATTGGAACAAAGAAATCAATTATTACGTAAAGCCAAGTATCGGAATTTAACGAATTTATTGGATATTTATAATCTACAATTAGCAGAACTGGCTACGGAAATTATTTCTACTCGATTAGAAACTATGAAAATATTAAATATGTCTGCAAAAAATATATACCGTCACCTTGCTTCTTATGAAGAAGAACTTTCCACAAGGTATTTATCTACTCTTCCCTACCATAAGGAAAAGAAAGAAATGATCCATGCTATTTATAAAAAATACCATGAATCAAGTGAGTTGGACTTGGAAAAAGGTCGAACAACTTTAGGACCTCATCGAGATGATATTCAATTTTTAATTAATGGTCATGATGGTAAGTTATATGGTAGTCAAGGGCAGCAACGTTCAATTATTTTGGCTATGAAACTTGCAGAAGTAGAATATATTAAAGATAAAAAAGGTTTTTATCCTATTTTATTATTAGATGATGTGTTTTCAGAATTAGATCGAGAACGAAAAAGATTTTTAACAGAATCCATTGTAGGATGCCAATGTTTTATAACCATGACAGATTCAATCGATTTACGAGAATTAAAGGATAGAGAAAATAATCTCTATAAAATAGAAAATAATAAAATTATAGGTGCCAATGTTCTTTAAAAGAGAAAGGGGCCTAAAGGTATTATGCCTAAAAAGATAGGGGGTATCTATGACCGATAAACAGTTTGATGAAAGGCATTATTCAGCTAGTGATATACAGGTTTTAACAGGTCTGGAACCGGTTCGAAAAAGACCGGGTATGTACATTGGATCCACAGGATCTAAAGGATTACACCATTTAGTATACGAAGTGGTGGACAATTCCATAGATGAGGCTTTGGCAGGTATTTGTGATACGATAAGTATTACCATTTTAGAAGACGGATCAATATCCATTGAAGACAATGGCTCTGGGATTCCTGTAGAAAAACATCCTCAAACAGGAAAATCAACAGTGGAAACGGTGCTTACGATTTTACATGCAGGAGGTAAATTTAATAATTCTGCCTATAAAGTTTCTGGAGGACTTCATGGAGTAGGGGTTTCTGTGGTCAATGCTCTTTCTGAAAAATTAGTAGCTCAAATAAAAAGAGATGGTAAAGTATATCGTCAAGAATTTTCTAGAGGATATGCCCTTACTGAAATGGAAATTATTGGAAAGGTTAATAAAAAAGACACAGGAACAAGAATTGATTTTGTTCCAGATCCTGAAATATTTAAAGAAACCACAGAATTTGACTTTAATATATTAAGTAAGAGATTTCGAGAAATGGCTTTTTTAAATAAAGGTATTAAGATTTCTTTTATAGATTTAAAAAATAATAAAGAAGAACATTATCACTATGAAGGTGGGATTAAAGAATTTGTAGAATTTATAAATAAGAAAAAAACTCCCATTCATAAAGAAGTGATTTATATTGATGAAGTCAAAGAAAATATCTCTGTTGAAGTGGCCTTACAATATACTGATGGTTTTAGCGAAAATGTTTTAACTTTTGCTAATAATATTAATACAGAAGAAGGTGGAACCCATCTTTCTGGTTTTCGTTCAGCTCTTACCAGAACGATTAATGAATATGGACGAAAATATAATTTAATCAAAGAAAAAGAAGATAATTTATCAGGAGACGATGTTCGAGAAGGTCTTACTGGAGTTGTTTCTGTAAAACTTCCAGAACCTCAATTTGAAGGACAAACTAAAGCAAAACTTGGAAATTCAGAAACAAGGGGAATTGTAGACTCCACTGTAAGTGAAGCTTTAGAACAATTTTTAGAAGAACATCCAAAAACTTCTAAAATGATTTTAGAAAAAGCATTAAGTGCAAGAAGAGCAAGGGAAGCTGCAAGAAAAGCTAGAGACTTAACTCGAAAACGGTCTATATTGGATAATACTAATTTACCTGGTAAATTAGCAGATTGTCAATTAGATGATCCAAAGGAAACAGAAATTTTCCTTGTGGAGGGAGATTCTGCAGGTGGTTCAGCTCGTAGTGGTCGAGATGCTTCTTTTCAAGCGATTTTACCATTAAAGGGTAAGATTATGAATGTGGAAAAAGCAAGATTAGATCGGATTTTAAATTCTGAAGAAATAAAGGCTATGATTACTGCCTTTGGTACAGGAATTGGGCAAGAATTTAATATTGATAAATTACGTTATCATAAAATTATTATTATGACAGATGCAGATGTGGACGGAGCTCATATTCGAACTTTACTTTTAACCTTCTTTTTCCGTTATATGAGACCATTAATTGAAAATGGAAATATTTATGTAGCTCAACCTCCACTCTATGGGATAAAAAGTGGGTCAAAGATTTTAAGGTATTGTTTTGATGATATGGAATTGGAAAGTTCTATGAAAGAATTAGGACGAGATAAGAATTATAAGATTGCAAGATATAAAGGTCTTGGAGAGATGAATGCTGATGAACTTTGGACTACAACGATGGATCCAGATGTTCGTTTACTCCTTCGTGTGGAAATTGAAGATGCCATTGAAGCAGATGATGTATTTTCAGTATTGATGGGTTCAGATGTAGAACCGAGACGTGAATTTATCCAAGAAAATGCAACTTATGTTGACTATATTGATGCTTAAGGAAGGGAGGTACTATGACAGAACATAAGAAAATTGATAGCCATGGAACTAAAAATGTAGTATTAGAAGAGCAAATGAAAAAGGCATACTTAGAATATTCTATGTCAGTAATTGTGGCTCGAGCCCTTCCTGATGTTAGAGATGGACTAAAACCAGTTCATCGACGTATTATATATGGAATGCATGTTTTAGGGATGACTCCAGATAAGCCAACAAGAAAATCTGCAAGGATTGTTGGTGATGTTATGGGTAAGTTTCATCCCCATGGTGATTCAGCTATTTATGATGCCTTGGTACGTTTAGCACAAGATTTTAATACAAGATATCCATTGGCCCAAGGTCAAGGGAACTTTGGTTCTATCGATGGAGACTCAGCTGCTGCTATGCGTTATACAGAAGTACGTATGAGTAAACTTGCCCAAGAGATGTTAAGGGATATTAACAAAAATACAGTAGATTTCCAGCCGAATTTTGATGAATCAGAAAAAGAACCGGTGGTACTTCCCTCTAGATTTCCTAATTTATTGGTCAATGGTTCCACAGGTATCGCTGTTGGAATGGCTACAAATATGGCTCCTCATAATTTAAATGAAGTGATTGGAGCAATTATTGCCTATATTGATGATCATGATATAAGTATTGAGGAATTACAAAAATATATTAAAGGACCTGATTTTCCCACGGGAGGTTTGATCTTAGGTAGAGAAGGGATTGACAAAGCCTATAAAACTGGTAGAGGTAAGGTTATTATGCGAGCTAGAGCGGATATTGAAGAAGTAAAAAACCGTTATCGCATTGTAGTAACAGAAATCCCTTATCAAGTTAATAAATCAAATTTAATAAAAAAAATAGCGGAATTGGTACGTGAAAAAAGATTGGATGGTATTTCCGATATTCGTGATGAGTCTGGTCGTGCAGGTATGCGTATTGTTATTGAATGTAAACGAGATGCCAATGCTAATGTGGTATTAAATAATTTATACAAACATACCCAAATGCAAGGAACTTTTGGAATTATTAATTTAGCATTGGTAGATGGTGTACCAAAAACTTTAAATTTAAAAGAATTGATTTCTCATTATGTTGACCATCAAGTAGAAGTGGTTACTAGAAGAACCCAATTTGACTTAGACAAAGCAGAAGCTAGAGCTCATGTAGTGGAAGGATTGCAAATAGCTATTGATAATATTGACCGGATTATTCAAATTGTCCGTGGTTCTGAAAGTGATCAAGAAGCAAAAGAACAATTTACAAAAGAATTTGGTCTTACAGATATTCAAGGACAAGCTATTTTAGATATGAGAATTCGTCGATTAACAGGGTTACAAAGAAAGAACCTTGAAGAAGAATATGAAGGGTTGATTAAGGAAATTGCAAGATTAAAAGAAATCTTAGGAAACCCTCATGTTCTTATGAATCTTATTAAAACTGAACTTTTAGAAATTCAAGATAAATATGGAGATTTAAGACGAACGGTTATAGCAATGGATCCTGGCGAAATTGATGTGGAAGATATGATTAAAGAAGAAGATGTGGTTATTACTTTAACAGCTTTTGGATATATAAAGAGAATGCCAGAAGGAACCTATAAACCTCAAAGAAGAGGGGGGCAAGGTATTGCTGCTTTAACAAAAAGAGATGAAGATTTTGTTTCTGATCTTTATATAACCTCTACTCATGATACTATATTGTTCTTAACCAATCGAGGAAAGGTATATTCTTTAAAAGCATATGAGATTCCAGAAACAGGTCGCCAAGCTAGAGGAACGGCAATTATTAATCTACTTCCATTGGAACAAGGAGAAAATATTTCTGCAGTTATTCCAATTTCTGAATTTAAAGAAGAAGATAACTTGGTAATGATCACAAAAAATGGTACCATTAAGAAAACTGCTTTAGAGGAATTTTCTAATATTCGTAAAAATGGAATCATTGCTATCACATTAAAAGAAGATGATGAATTAATTTCTGTTCGTCAAAGTTCTGGAGGAGATGAATTTATATTAGTTTCTGAAAATGGAAAAGCCATTCGCTTTTCTGAAGCAGATGTACGAGTGATGGGAAGATCTGCCCAAGGAGTACGAGCTATTGAATTAGAAGATGGTGATAAAGTCGTAGCTGTTGATATTGCTATGGATGATAAATATCTTCTTGTAATCTCTGAAAATGGCTACGGGAAAATGACAAAACTAAGTGAATACAAGGTGCAAAATCGAAGTGGAAAAGGTCTTATCACCTATAAAATAAAACCGAAAACTGGTAAAATTGTATCTGCAAAGGTAATTGATCAAACAGATGAAGTTATGATGATTACAGAAAAAGGAACAATTATACGATTAGAAACTGAAGGAATTTCTGTTATGGGAAGAAATACCAGTGGCGTAAAATTAATGAATATTAAAGACAGTAAAATTGTTGCCGTTGCAAAATATATTGGTGATTAAAGGGAGGGTTTCATGTCTTTTCAATTAAGTAGAAATTATGACAAAGAAAAGGACCTGTTAATTTTAAAGCCTATTGGAGAATTGGATATCTATTCTTCTCCAGAATTTAAAAAAATAGGGGAAAAAGAATATCAAAAATATGAAACAAATATTTTAATTGATGGAAGTGATTTAAAATACATGGATTCAACTGGTCTTGGGGCTTTCATATATCTTCTAAATATTTGTAAAGAAAAAAATCATAAAATTAGAATCCAAGGATTAAGTCCAAATATTCGAAAACTTTTTACAATTACAAAAATGGACGAATTATTTATATTTGAAGGTGATAAAAATGCGTGATTGTATTGATTGTAAAATACCTGCTAAGCCGGAATATATTGGAATTCCAAGACTTATGATTACAGGTTTAGCAGCTCCATTAGACTTAGACTTTGATGCCTTAGAAGACTTAAAATTAATTATTACAGAAAGTTGTAATCTATCCTATCGTATGGGGAACGAAGAAATATTAGTAGATGCCATTGTAGAGGAAAATATGCTTACAGTATCTGTATCTGGGGTGGATGAAGATAAGGTTAGAAATGATGATATGTTATCTTTAAGTAGTCATATTATCTGTTCCTTATCTGATCAAGTTAATTTTGAAGATGGTAAAATTGTCGTTAAAAAAGCTTATTAATAAGGAACGGATGCTATGAACAAAGAAAAATATTATGCCTTAAATCGACAATTAACGAAAGAAGAGCGTAAAGAGCTCTTTAAAGAATATGAAAAAACGAAAGATCGTGAACTACGAGATATTCTTATAGAAGAACATCTTTATATTGCTGAAATATTATCAAAAAAATATGCCAATCGAGGTATTGACTATGATGATATTTTTCAAGTAGCGTCCATAGGATTGATTTATGCAGTAGAACGATATGATTTATCCAAGGGTTTTGAATTTTCAAGTTTTGCTACCCCTACAATTGTTGGAGAAATAAAAAAATATTTTAGAGACAAGGGTTGGACTATACGAGTTCCACGTAGAATACAGGAACTTTCTAAAAAAATAAATAATGCTAAAATATCTTTAGCCCAAAAATATCAAAGGACTCCTACTATTCAAGATATTGCTACATTTTTAAAAGTGACACCACAGGAAGTTTTAGAAGCTATGGAAGCAAGTAAAGTATATGCTCCACAGTCTTTAGATCTTACCTATGATGGATCAGGAGATGATAAAGAAGTAAATTTATCAGATTTAATTGGAGAGGACGAAAGATATTTTGACCAAATTGAAGTGAATGACTTTATTCATACTGCAATGGAAAAATTAAATGAAGTGGAAAAGACGATTTTAATTGAAAGATATTACAATAAAAAGACCCAAGTATCCATTGCAGAAAAATTAGATATTTCACAAATGACAGTTTCAAGAATTGAAAAAAAGGTATTGGAAAAAATGAAAAAAGAAGTGGAAAAAGTTATGGAAACTTAGTCCAATACTAAGGAGGAGAATTTTGAATCGTAAAAAAAACTTACTACTGATCACTAAAATAATCTATGCCTTAGAAATATTATTATCCTTTATGATTATTGCAGGAATTATAATATCCCTTCCAGATATCGTAAAGTATTTCTACTTAATTGTCACCAATAATCCTAAAGATTCCTATTATGTTTTTCAAGAATTCTTAAAACATATTTTGCTGATGGTTATTGGAATGGAGTTTATTTTAATGATGATTGCCCATTCAGATTCTGCAATTATCTATTTAATCATGTTTGTAATTGCACGTAAGATGTTGATTAAATCAGATACAATACTAGAACTAATGGTTGGGGTTATAGCAATTTTACTCTTATTTATCATTAAAAAGTATCTAATGAGTAATAATGTGGAACAAAATGTTTCGTCGGGAATTTTTTCAGCAGCTACACCTGTTGAAGTTATTAACGAAAGATTTAATTATGATATTGACGATATGGGTTTCCAATCTTTGGGAGGTTTGGTGTACTACCTGTTACGACAACAAGGATCTGAAATCCAAACAGGAGAAATTATTGACGATCAAAACTATATTTATCAAGTAGAACGAGCTAGTAATGGAATTATCGATTCTGTGACGATACAAAAAAAATGAGGCAAAGGCCTCATTTTTTTATCGTCTTCGAATCATATTATGATGTGGAATTAATGTTCTAGAATGGCTCATTCCATTGGGAGTAAATCCATGTTTTGAAAAATAAGGAATTAATTCTTTTTTACAACTGACAATCACCTTAGAATACCCCCTAGTATCTGCTAATGTTAAAATATGTTCTAAAAGTCTTGTACCAATCCCCTTTTCTCTCCATTCTGTAGAAATCGCCAAATTTAAAATAGCTAAAGTTGTACTTTCAGGAATTTTATTTGTTGAAAAGAATTCATCTTGTATAATTTCTCCATTACAAGGACGACAAGAAATAAATCCAAGAATTTTATCATTTTCTTCTGCAACAAAAAACCATTGAGGAAAATTTTGTATACGATATATAAAAGTTTCTTTTGGGGTTATTTCCTGAGGTGGAAAGGAAGATCGGTCAATACTCAAAAGAGTTTTTAAATAAGTTCGTTTTGCTCGTTTAATATTCATATATTCACCTCATTTTAAAAGAATTCCATAGAAAGAGAATGACCTAGACGTAAATCATTTCTATACTTCCTTAAGATATCATCATAATAAGTTAATTCTTCCAAGACTTCTTTTTCTTCATTTGTCGTATTTATAATCTTCTTAATCCCTCCATTATTAATAACAATTCTCCTATCTGCCATCAAAGCCAATATAGGATCATGGGTTGCAATAAGTAAAATTTTATTTGCATCTACAAATAAATCTAAAGCTTTTTTACGATCAATACCTGCATTTTCTATTTCATCTAAAAGAATAACTGGAGAAGTAGAAATTTCCACAGTATCTGCAATCATCAAAGCTCTTGATTGACCACCAGATAAACTTGTTAAAGGAGTATCTGGAGAAAACTCTTCCCCTGCCAATGTATTAGCAGAAGAAATAATATGATTTAATTGGTCTTCAGTAAGAGAAATTTGACGACAATTTCCATGTAATATTAAAAATTCTTTTACAGATAAATCCATGACGAAATTCATATTTTGGGAAAGTTGGGCTACTAGTTTTTTGTGAGGTGAAGTTCTCCAAGAAGGATCAGGAACTTCATCGTCAATCAAAACCTTTCTACCAGTAGGAGTATCCCCTTTTGCCACCCATTCGATATCTTGTAAAAATCTTGACTTTCCACTACCTGTTGGCCCAACTACAGAAATAATTTCTGAAGGTTTCATCACTAAAGAAGAAAAATTCTCTTTTTTCCCATCCTTATCCCTTCCTGGTAAGATTGTTAAAGTTTGTAATAGATTACCAGAACTCCAACCTAAAAACTCAGACATTTCTTTAATATACTTTTGAAAGGACTTTAACTCATCTTCAATGAGAATGGAAGCTTCTTCTAACTCTAAAGAATCAAAAGACTTTAAAGCCTCCTCATAACTTAAATTCATTTTATTGGAAAAGTCTAAATCTATACTTAATAAATAATCTTCAACAAAAGGAAAATCAAGAATCCACTGTTTTAAAGTTCTTTTCATAAAGAACCTCCCATATCTATTTTTTTCACATTTCCCTTTTGGTACTCTTCCCCAATACGTGTTTCTCCAAGACAATAAGAACAAAGAGCCATGGGCATGGGGAAGCGAAGTTCATAACCAGACAAGGAGTCTATATCTATAAGCATAGGTTCTAAGATACTACAAAGCTCAAAGGCACCTTGTCCCGTTAAACCATTAATATTCAAAATAGAAGCCCCTGGGTTTACTAAAGAAGTTTGCCAAAGAAAAACTTCCCGCTCTCCTTGAGAAACAATATCTCCCTTGGTAATTACCACAATATCAGCAGACTTTAATAAAGGACCAATTTTTTTAGGAGTATTCACACCAGATAAATTATCAATAACACAAATTCCTGGAATCCCCTTAATATAAGGAGAACAACGATTACAAAGACCAGCAGATTCAGTAATTAAAATATCTGTATTTGTGGATTTTCCCCAAGTCAAAACTTCTTCAATATTAGAAACAAAGAAATGGTCTGGACAAAGTGGTCCAGAAACACCTTTCATCACAGGAATACCATGTTTTTTATATAATAAATCATCTTCTGTAGAAAGGCAATCAAATTTTGCCACAGAAGTTGTTAAAGATTTATCTTTAAAAGACTTAGCTAAATGTAAAATAACAGAAGTTTTTCCAGAAGATGGTGGTCCGGAAACAACTACTATTTTCATAGATGATCACCTTCAAAAACAGAATCACAATCTTTTAAGATTTTTTCAATATTAACAGAATGAAGAAAATCCCAACCAACCCACCATAAAGGTTGATCCTTCGAAAGTTCAGAAGGAACCTTTGGATTTGTAGAAGGGAAAAAACCATCCTTAGAAAAGATTTTACCAATGGTTTCACCAGTTAAAAAATCAATAAAAGGATGTAAAACATCATTGTCCTTGTGAAAAAAGAAGATAGGAGAAACAATAGCTCCATCTTCAGGCCAAACCATAGATAATTGTTTACTTCTAGAAACCATAGAAGCAAAAAAGTAGGGTGCAATAGATAGAGGTACAATAGTATTATTTTGCCGTTTTCCTGTCATTTGTGCTGGATGTAGAGATTTTCTTTTATTTTTATAAAGACTTTTAATCCCGTCCATCCCATACTTAGAATAAATGGTTACATAAAGAGCATTCATTAAATCCAAATCCATATGAGGAAGACCAATCTTATCTTCCATTGAGGGATCTAATAATTCTTCCCAAGTACGAGGATGATTTCCTTTCCAATATGTATTATCAACAATAAAGACAGCAGGAACAAGAGCTATAATCCCATATTTTCCTTGAGGATCTACATAATCATGGTTTTGCTCTTTGACAAAAGGCATATTGGCTACGTATTTTCCAGGTCCCATATAATTTTCTTGAAAAGAATGATTAAAGAACAACTCCATACCAACGGAACTTACAATATCAGGAAAATCTGTAAAATTACCATTTTCTAAATGATTTTTTATAAAATCCAAGCCTAAATTTGCAGATTGTAAATCCAATGTTATGGGAAAAGGACAATGAGGTAAATATTCTTCCAAAGCTTCCAACAAAGGAATTTTAATAGGACAAGGTAAAACACCTGACATTGTATAAGAATCATCAGTACAAGAAGATTCTTTAAACCTTTTATATCCTTCTATAAAGCTCTCCTTTGAAATATTTTTCATTTCCAAAGCTCTTTTTAAACTCATAGTCTTACTAATTTCTTTAAACTTAGGATCACAAAAGGAATCTAAATGTATTTCTTTAAAATAGTCTTTCATTCCAGGATCTGTGATCATAGCTTCATAAATACTTTGGTTTAGATTCATAGCCCACCTCTTCCATAAAATATTTTAGTACTTTTCATTATAACATAATTATTAAAAAATATTAAAATTGTATAAAAAAAGAGCCTTGTATTCAAAGCTCTAAAGTAGTTTTGGAAAAAAATAGGATAAAAAGGCTCCTAAAAAAGCTCCAATTCCTATTAACTTTATAAGATCCACCTTTTTAAAGTATAAAATTAAACCAATAAAAAAAGTGATAAGGGCAATAGGTTCAGGTCGATTAAAAAAACCATGGGTAAAAATTGAATCTTGAATCATGGAAATTGCAGCAATAGCAATAAGACCTACTACCGCAGGTTTTGCAGTAAGGATAAAATGTTCTAAAGATTCAAATTTCTTCTTCCTGGTAAATAAAAAATATCCAAAAATTAACATTAATAAAGTTTGGGGAGTTACAACACCTAAAGTTGCAATAACAGCACCAGGAATTCCCCCTAATTTTGTTCCAACAAAAGTAGCGGAATTTATGGCAATGGGTCCAGGGGTCATTTGGGATATGGATACTAAGTCTGTAAACTCTTTCATGGTAATCCAACCTTGTTCTTCTACAATATATTGTTGAATCAAAGGAAGAGATGCATATCCTCCACCAAAGGAAAACAAACCAATTTTTACAAAGCTAAAGTATAATTGAAATAACATAGTAACACCCCATTTATCTTGGAACCTTTGAAAATAAAAAGATTCCAAAAAAACCTGATAATAAAATAATAAGTCCAGAATTAATATGAAAGAAAAAAGCGGCAATAAATGCCACAACCATTAGAATCCCTGACATTACAGGATAGGTTTTTAAAGCAGATTTTCCCATATTAAAAGTAGTTACCAGTAATATGGCTCCAATCACCCCTCCAATTCCTGTAAGCATTGCATTAATCCAAAAATTACTTCGAAATTGTTGATAAAAATAGCTTATAATAGTAATTAAGATTAGACAAGGAAGGACAGAAGCTGTTGTAGATATGATGGCTCCAAGAGGACCTTTAAGCTTGTAACCTGTAAGTAAACTTGTAGAAATCGCCATAGCTCCAGGTCCTGATTGGGCGAGGGCAACTAAATCTAACATTTCATCCTCAAGGATTAACCCTCGTTTATCAGAAAATTCAGATTTAATAATGGGAACGATGGTATATCCCCCACCAAAGGTTACAGCATTTATTTTAAAGAAAATTAGAAAAAGCTGGAAATAAGAAATTTTTTTTGGTATTTTCTTTTCTTCTTTATGTTCACTCATCTAGCTCAACCTCCTTTGTCTCATTATAATCTATGAAAGAGTGTTTGTAAAAGTTTCAAATAGAAAAATAGGAGGTAGTTATGAAAATAGGAATGATAGGATTAGGAAATATGGGGTCTGCCATAGGAAAAGCACTATATCAAAAAGGATATTCCCTGGTGCTTTCTGATAAAAATGAGAAAAATTTAGAATTATGGCAACATTTAGAACAAGTGGAAATTGGAAAGAATAATAGTGAAGTTATAGAAAAATCAGATGTGGTGTTTTTTGCTGTAAAACCTCATATTTTACCTACAGTACTTCAAGAATTAAAAGATCAATTAAAACAAAGAGAAGATCTTTGGATCATATCTATGGCAGCAGGAGTGACCTTAGAAAAAATAATGGAATATTCTAATCATAAAAAAATTATCCGTATTATGCCAAATACACCTGCATTTGTAGGAGAAGGAATGACAGCCATGACCTACCCTAAAGATGTAAATATACCTAAGAATAAAATTCTACCTCTTTTAGAATCCTTTGGTAAAGTGGCAGAGTTAGAAGAAAATATGATTGATGCTTTTACTGGAGCCTGTGGTTGTTTACCAGCCTATGTCTTTTTATTTTTAGAAGGAGCAGCAGATGGAGCTGTTTTAGAAGGACTTCCTCGAGAAGATGCTTATGAATGGATAGCCCAAACGATACTTGGTTCTGCTAAATTATACTTAGAAACAAAAAAACATCCAGGAGTTTTAAAAGATTCTGTTACCTCTCCAGGAGGTAGTACTATAGAAGGTGTGAAAGCACTGGAAAAAGGTAATTTTAGAGCAACGGTTATGAATGCTATTGAAAAATCTGTGTTGAAAAATAAAGAATTGGGTAAACATTAAAAGGAAGTAAAAGTAAGAGGTAATAAGAACTATAAGCAAAAATGAGTACTTAATACAAAGTAAAGGAGATTTCAATGAAGGATTTAATTGTATTTTTAGCTAATGGCTTTGAAGAAGTAGAAGCACTTACAGCTGTAGACTTTTGTCGACGAGCAGGAATGGAATTAGATACTGTAAGTATTTATTCTTCCAAGGAAGTAAAAGGTGCCCATGGTGTAGTAGTTCTTGCTGATAAAAAACTTTCAGAAATCAATGTTGATGATTATAAAGGAATTTTTATCCCTGGAGGTTTACCTGGAGCAGAAAATCTAAGGGATAAAAGTGAAGTGATTATGGCATTACGAAGATTTGCTGAAGAAGATAAGCTAACCGCTGCGATTTGTGCAGGACCAGGAGCTTTGGATCGAGCAGGATTGTTAAAAGAA
The DNA here is from genome assembly GCA_030537855.1 of Tissierellia bacterium. Classification (GTDB taxonomy): domain Bacteria; phylum Bacillota; class Clostridia; order Tissierellales; family Peptoniphilaceae; genus JAUNVD01. Next base: position 23,622 of record JAUNVD010000020.1, read on the forward strand.
AATGCCTTTACATGCTACCCTGGATATGAAGGAAATATTAATACTTCTGGAGTACAAGATGAAATTGTGGTTAAAGAAGGAAATGTATTAACAGGAATGGGACCAGCTTTAGCAATGGATATGGCCTTTGCTTTAATAACACATTTTAAAGGGGAAGAAAAAGCTAATGAGATTAAAGAAGATGTTCTCTATCCCCGTTTAGTCCAAGAGTGGAAATAATATGAAAGAAGTACAAGCTGTACCCTTACTTTCTCCAGACTCCCAATTAGAACTTGCCATCATCACAGGAGCTTTGGAAGAAAACAAAATACCTCACTTTGTAAAAGACGAAGGGGCAGGAGGATATATGAAAATTATAGGAGGTATTAATATATTTAATACAGTGATTTTCGTATCAGAAGATGATTATGAAAGAGCAAAAGATATTGTGATTTCTATTATTGGGGATCGTAAATTTAAATAAAGAAAACTTTAAATATTTGGTAGAGTGAAAGATTCACTCTACCTTTTTATTTTTTAGGTGTTAAAATTTTAACTAACATGTTATACTACAAGTATCAATATGAAAGGAAGGGATAGTATGAAAAGAATTAGGAAAACGATTGTTTACTTGTTGTTAGGAGTTATTCTATTAACATTTTCACCTCAGTCTTTTGCTTGTACAGGTACCATTATTGGTAAAGGAGTAACTGATGATGGAAATCCTATTATAGCAAGAACAGAGGATTGGAGTTCTTGTTACAATAAAAATTTAATTGTAACTGAAGCCAAAACTTACAAAGACGGTGATATGTTTACAGATGTTTACGGTTTCTCCTATCCTATGCCGGAAAAAACATATCGCTATGTGTCTATTCCAGATGGATATCAAGAGGAAGGTGATATTTTCGAAGCAGCTGGATGGAATGAAATGGGGGTTACCATGACAGCAACAGTAACTGCAAGTGCTCATGAAAAAGCTCTATCTGCAGATCCTTTAACAGAACATGGACTGTATGAATCTTCGGTGGTCTCTGTAGTACTTCCTCGGATTAAGTCAGCTAGAGAAGGAGTGGAAGTCTTAGCTGATATTATGGATACAAGAGGAGTTCAAGAAGGAGCTTTAATTGTTTTAGCAGACCAGGAAGAAATATGGTATATGGAATTATTAACAGGACATCAATATGTTGCTATTAAATATCCTGATAACTGTTATTCTGTATTCCCCAATTGTTTTATGTTAGGTGCTGTTGATATTCATGATAAAGAAAATGTAATAGCATCGAAAGATATTATTAACCTACCAAAAGAAAATGGCTTCTTGGTTATGGAAGGGGATAAAATACATATTCGTAAAACATATGCAGAAGAACTATCTCCTGGAAATAGAGATCGTCTATGGGGCGGAATTAATTTCTTAGATCCAGACAAAAAAATTCCTCATAATGCAGAAGAATTTGAACTTTTACAAGAAACGGATAAAAAGATTTCTGTAAAAGATGTTATGGAAATGCAAAGATATCGCTATGAAGGGACAGAATTTGACGCTAATAAAGATGAAAATTATGGTAAGATTCGACCTATTGGAGTAGTGGAACAAGAAGAATGTCATGTTATTCAAATTAAAAAAGACTATCCAAAAGATATTGGAGGAGTTCTTTGGGTGGCAATGGGAAATGCAGAACATGCTATGTATGTACCAGTGATTGGACCTATTACAGAAACTATTAAACCATATCAAGTACAAGGAGATACTTTTGATCCAGAAGGTGCTTATTGGAATATGAGACAAGTTTCCGCCCTAAGTGAATTAGATCGTGATCTTTATGGTTCTTATGTAAGAGAATATTTTGATCGTGAAGAAAAGAAAATGATAGAAGATTTTAAAGATATCGATAAGAAAATTATAGCAGCTCATAAAGATTCTCCAGAAAAAGGTTTAAAATTAGCTACAGAACTAAGCTTAGGTTACCAACAAAAAGCTTATGATGATGCAAAATTACTTGGAAAAGAATTAAATACTTATTTCTTTGATATGGAAGGAGACAGAACATATGCAGGAAGTGTTAAGGCAAAAACTCCTTATGTTCCAAGTTTATTAGGGGAAGAAAGGAAAGAGGAAATCTATAAAGAACGAGGAATCCCATTAAAAGGTGGACCAGCACAACCTTTGGATAAAGGAGAAGAGGCTTCTGGAAAAGATGAATTAAAAAATCACTGGGCAAAAGTAGTGATGGAAGAAGCTATTGAAAAAGAATATCTTCAAAAGAAAGATAATACATTTGCACCAAATGATAAATGTAGTGTCAAAGAATTTGTTCAGGGATTAAAAGTGATAAATTCCAAACTAGATGAAGAAGCATTGTATCAAGAATTAGAAAAACATGCGATTCGTCCAGCCTATTTAATGAATCGTCAAACAGTGGCCGTAATTTTACATCTATATGGCCAAGATCAAGGGTTGAAAGGAAAAGAAATACAACCGATAAAAGACGATTCTTGTGCACCTTGGGCTAAAACTCCAATCAACTATGTTCGTTCCCTTGGATGGCTAACAGATACTGACGGTCTTTTCCGTCCCTATGAAGTGGTTACTAGAGCTCATGCTGCACAAATATATCATAATATAAATAAATAAAACCCTAAACTCGTTTAATATAAAATAGAATCAAAGAAAAAGGCATGTAATATTACGTGCCTTTTTAGATATTATAAAATATATAAGTACATCTTAATGATACCTTATGAAAAAATATAAGTATAATCAGGAATGTAAAAGTAGGAATAGACAAATATTATTCTTTAATATCCCATACTATTTTGTTTGAATATTCTTTTAAAAAACTTATATAAGGTATTTAAAATTCTTCATATTTATAGGGTTCTTCCAGATTGTCTGTAATTACTAAAACACCCTTAGCATCTGTAGAAGCCCCTTCTTTATCAGGAATGGAATAATCAATGGTACTATCATTTCCACCTGTAAAGACTAAAGAATATTCATTATCTAGAAAAATAGTGAACCAAGAATATTCTCTATCTTTAATATGATTCTCATAAAAATCCTTTAAATCTTTCATATTTACTTCTTCAATATCTTTAATGGAGGTTTCAATGTATCCCCTTGTTCCAATTATTTCTGTTCCCGCTCCATTTTTTACTTCTGATTCTTGGATGGTATATTTTGAAAATTGATTTTCAGAATCCAAGTTATTATTTTCTCCAGGACTACATCCTATTAAAAATGCTAGAATCATTAAAAATGTAAAGAATTTTTTCATTTGAAAACCTCCTAAGTTTTCTTTTCGTTTTTTTATGAAACATCTTATAAATGAAAAAAGGTTCTAATCTACAAATAGGATACATAAAAATAAATACCTACGAAATCATTTCATCTTTTTAACATTTGATTTCTGAAACTATCTTACATCTATGGTAAGGGTTCTTCTTTTAAAGATGGGACTCTTCTTTACGATTATCCTTCATCACTAGGTTCTATTCCTTCTCTTTCTTCTTTGATTCTCCAAAGATAACCAATCTCTAAAAGTCCTGAAGCCATAATAGTCATCCCCACAATCATAGAGCCAAATAATCTGATGTACCCATTAATTTGCGTAAAGGGCTCTCCTACTTTATCAAAATAGATATTAGAAACAAGTCTTACAAATACATGATTACCATAAATCATTCCAAGTGAAAGCACCAATACGCCTTTGGTTACCATATTTAACCACTTTGAATGTTTTTCGTCCTTTTTCCATAAAAGATTTCCTTGACGAAGCATTTGCCTTGTTAGAATGGCTAAAATTACAATCAAGGTATTAAATGAAAAGGCAAAAGGTTTCCCTTGCTTTATCATATGAATACCATAAATAAAAATCCCACATTGAATAATGGCTGAAAGAATATAATATTTTAATCGATCCTCCAATGGTGTATATTTAAAAGATTCCATAACTTATAAAATCCCCATTCTTTTTAAACACAGCTATACAATAATATAATGATATATTATATCAAACATTAAATATATTATCAAGTTTTAAAAGACTAATTTTTCTTTATGAATGATTTAAATGTTATAAATAAATCAAGGTGGATTTCTTTTTGGAATTAAAATATTTCTTCATGTATAATAAAAGAAGATGGAAAAAGAAAGGAAATATTATGAACAGTAATGAACTTATTGAGTTTATCGATGGATCCCCAACTCCCTATCAAGGAGTGGAGCAGGTTATTATAGAATTAACAAAACATGGATTTCAAGAATTACATCTTGGGAACTCTTGGAACTTGGAATATGGTGGAAAATATTATATCATCTCCGGCAATTGTGCAATTATGGCTTTTGAAATTGGGGATAATCCTTGGGATGAAGGATTTCATATGATTGGAAGTCATTTAGATTCTCCAGGTTTTCGTATTAAACCAAGGGCAAACCATCCTTCTCAAAGTGTCCTAACTTTAAATACAGAAGTATATGGAGGGGCTATTTTACACACTTGGTTTGATCGACCTCTTTCCATCGCAGGACAGGTGATTTTGGACGGAGAGCCTTTAAAAAGTAAAAAGATACAGTTTAAAAGACCTTTAGGGATTATCCCTTCCCTTGCTATTCATATGGATCGCGAAGTAAATAAGGGGAAGAATTGGAATCCACAAAAAGAATGTCTACCGGTATTTTCCCTTGAGGAGAAAGATTCTTTAGAAAAACTTTTAGAAAAAGAAGTGGAAGGTGAAATATTAGACTACGATCTTTTCCTCTATCCAATGGAAAAATCCACTTATCTTGGGATAAATCAGGAATTTATTTCAGCACCAAGATTGGATAATCTGGCGATGGTACACAGTTCTTTGAAAGGATTGGTAGAATCGAAAAAATCCAAGAAGACCAAAGTCTTTTTTGCATATAACCATGAAGAAATAGGGTCACAAACAGCTCAAGGGGCTATGGGTCCTTTAGGAGCAGAAATTTTAGAACGTATTATATTATCCTTAGGAGGAGGGCGTGAAGACTTTTTTCGAGCTTGTAGTAAATCTTTTTTAATATCAGCAGATATGGCCCATGGTATTCATCCTAATTATCCGGAGGTTGCAGACCCGACAAATAGACCTCAATTAGGAAAAGGACCAGTTATAAAAATTGCGGCAAATCGCTCCTATACTTCAGAAGGACATACTTCTGCTTATTTTAAATCATTATGTAAAAAAGCAGAAGTAGAATGTCAAACATTTGTAAATGCATCTAATCGCCGTGGTGGTTCTACTATCGGACCTTTAGCATTAACTCATTTAAATATTCCTGGTGTGGATGTGGGAAATCCTATATGGGGGATGCATTCAGTGAGAGAAATAGGGGCAATGAAAGATCATATAGATATGATAAAAGTAATGAAAGAATTTTATTCCCAGTCTTAAAATGAATAGAGAGATTTTCAAGAATAAGAACAAGGTGAGTTATGAAACATTGGATAACAGGGACAAAAGACCCCTTTATATTTGAAAAAAAGAATCGGATCAAAGGTGAGTTTCAAGATCATTATGGTCTGTATATTCATATCCCTTTTTGTAAAAGTATATGTGAATTTTGTCCTTATCAAAAAATTTTATATTCGAAAGAAAGGATGGAATCTTTTTTAAAGTCCTTACACAAAGAAATAGATTTATTGTGTGAAGATAAAGAAAAAGAAAGGGTCTCTTCCCTTTATTTTGGAGGAGGATCCCCTGCTCTTTTAGAGGAGAATCTAAAACCTTTAATAGAAAAAATTTATCAATATTTTACCATAGAAGGTTTAATTGGTATGGAAGTTACGCCGGAAGACGTAATAAAACCTTATTTTAAAAGATATTTAGAATATATAAATGGTATCAGTATTGGTATTCAAACTTTTTCAGAGAAAGGGGCGAAGATTCTTAAAAGAAAAGTTCCTAATCAAAAAGTTATCAAGGCAGAACTTAAGGGTTTAGATTTAAAGGTTATTGATGTAGATCTTATCTTTGGACTTCCTGAACAAACATGGGAAGATTTACATAGAGATTTAGAAATGGCTCTAGATATGGGGGCAACACAAATATCTGTATATCCATTTATTGACTTTACCTTTGCAAAAAATTCTTTTCGTCCACTAGGCCCTGGTTCAAAAAGAAAGATGCTCCGAAAACTTGTAGAAAAGACGGAAGAACTAGGATTGGAAAGGACTGCTGTCTGGACCTTTTCCCTACCTGGAAAGGATCGATATTCTTCGGTAACAAGAGATGAAGTTTTAGGATTTGGACCTTCTGCTGTGACTTTAACCAGGAATCAATTTTCTGTAACGGATTTTCGCTTGGAAAACTATAAGAAATCTTTAGAAGAAAATACCCTTCCCCAAGCTTTGGTCTGTGATTTTGTGGAAAAACAAAGAATGGCTTATTATCTATTTTGGAAGGGATATCTTGGAAAAATGACAAAAAAAGAATTTCTAAACTATTTTGGAACATCTCTAGAAGAATCCTATGGTTCTAAGATAAAATGGGCAAAAAGGTTAGGTTTTTTTCAAGAAGATCAAGAAACTTATACTATGACAGAGAAAGGATTTATGCTTTATCATGAAGCGGAACAAAAATATACTATGGAATATATTGATAAGTTATGGGGTCTTTTAAAAAAAGGAGAACTTCCTGAAAGATTGGAGTTAAAATAATGAAAACAATTGGAATTTTAGGAGGTATGGGACCACTTGCTACCGTTGATTTATTTCAGAAAATTGTCCTTCATACCAATGCAAAAAATGATCAAGATCATATTCCCATGATTATTGACAATAATACTAGAATACCAGATCGTACAGAATCTATATTAAATAAAGATGGTGCTTGTGTAAAAGAACTTTTCAATAGTTGTCATCGATTAGAAAAGGCAGGAGTCGATTTTATTATTATTGCCTGTAACACTTCCCACTACTATTACGACGAACTTATAAAATATACTTCTACTCCTATACTTCATATGCCAAGGATTACTGCAAAAAAAGTGAAAAAGAAAGGAATAAAAAAAGTGGGAATCTTAGGTTCTATAGGAACGATGAAAGTAGGATTATACCAACATGCTTTGAAAGAAGTTGGAGTAGAATATTTAGTACCAAATACTAAAGAACAAAATATGGTCCATGATTTAATTTATAAAGGTGTAAAGGCAGGTTATTATCCAAAAGACGGATTTGGAATGGAAAAAGTATTAGAATCTTTAAAAGAACAAGGTGCAGAAGCATTTATTCTAGGTTGTACAGAATTGCCCCTTGGGATGGAAAACTATCCTTGGGAATATACATGGATAGATCCTACATTAGAACTAGCAAAAGAAGCAATTTTGTTTGCTGGAGGAACATGGATTTAGGAGGTATTATGGAATATTGGGAACTATACGATGAAACATTGAAACCATTAAATAAAGTAGTACCTCGAGGGAGTGAAATCAAACCAGGAGAGTACTTTAGAGTCTGTGGAGTTATTTGCATCAATCGAGAAGGTAAAATTTTAACGACAAAACGTTCCATGGAAAAAGAATCCAATCCAGGATATTGGGAATTCACATGTGGAACCTTAGAACCTGGAGAAGACCCTATTAAAGGTGCTATTCGTGAACTAGAAGAAGAAACAGGAATTGTAGCAGAACCTAGTGCATTAAAGTATTTAGGAACATTAAAAGAAGAAAAAAAGTTTTCATTTATTTATCTTTACCTTTGTCGTGAGAAGCTAAAAGATTTAGTCCTGCAAAAAGAAGAGGTTTCCGATGCAAAGTTTTTAAGTCGAATGTACTTTTTAAGTAAATTATATGGTGATTCCTATGCCCCACCTATGAAAAGACGTTTGGTACATTTCTTTAAAGATTACCAGGAATTTTTAATTTAAACATGATGAAAAGATACGAAGTTACAAAATCATGTGTAAAATGTGGGGCTTGTGTTGATAATTGTCCAGTAGGTTGTATTTCCTTTGAAGAAAAACAATGTATTATTGATGAAGAAAAATGTATTCGATGTGGTATGTGTTACCAAGTATGTAGTTTTGATGCTATAAAGATAATCGAAGAGGATTGATTTTTTGGAAAAATTTATGAAAGAAGCCTTAAGATTGGCAAGGAAAAGTTTAGAAACCGATGATATTCCAATTGGAGCTGTTATCGTTAAAGATGGAACTATTATTGGAAGAGGGTGGAATCAAAAAGAAAAAAGGAAGGATGCCACCATGCATGGAGAAATCATTGCTATTCAAGAGGCTGTAAAGACGATGAATCACTGGTGGCTCGACGGCTGTACCATGTATGTCACCTTAGAACCTTGTGCTATGTGTGCAGGAGCAATTGTAAATAGTCGTCTAGACAAAGTGGTGATAGGGACAAGAAATAAAAGATTTGGAGCCTGTGGTTCGGCGATAGATATTTTAAATGGACCAAGTTCTAATTATCATATTGAAGTGGAATTTGGACTATTAGAAGAAGAGAGTCAATTATTATTAAAGGAGTTTTTCCAAACATTAAGACAAAAAAATAATTAAAGACCATTGTATGATATCTTTGATTACAATGGTTTTTTATTATCCAAAATCATAGTAAAAAATATGAATAGGAAATAAAAGATAAATCTTCAAATCATAATAAAAGAACATTTGAAACAAAGATAATATTTCCCAAAATAAAATGAATATAAGGTATTAAATATCTATTGAAAAGGGGGTAAAAGAAAATATAATATTTTTAAAACTACTGGTTATCTTCTAAAATAATCCAACTAATTTAATATCATATATAAAAATTTCAAAATATGAAAACGTATTTCTTTAAAAAATTCATAATTTTTGGGAAAAACTTTGAAAAATACCGATTTTTCACTTGAATGTTATATCAGAATGAAGTACACTAGTATCATTATCTAGAAAGGAGAGATATAATGGAAGCAATATTAGCGTTGACTTATGTGTTTGTGGTTTATGCCATTGGTGATTTCATTTCTGTAAAAACAAAATCAGTGGTTTCCATGTTATTTACAGCATCGGTATTATTTCTTATTGGCTTCTGGGTTGGAGTTCCTGTGGATGTATTTGAAACATCTCAATTACTAGGAATAGGAGCAGTTTTAATTGTAGTACTTTTAACTCATATGGGTACTTTATTAAATATTAGACAACTTATAGAACAATGGAGAACCGTTGCCATAGCAATAGGTGGTATACTTGGAATCGCCATTTTTCTTTTTATAGTGGGATCCCCAATTTTAGGAAAAGAAACAGCAATCGTTGCAGCACCACCAATTTCTGGAGGGATTGTAGCAGGATTACAAATGGGTGAAGCAGCAGCAAAAATAGGACGAGATGATCTACAAATATTGGCGATTCTCCTTGTTGTGGTACAAGGTTTTATTGGATATCCTGTAGCATCCTTTTGTTTACAAAAAGTGGGCCGAGATGTACTAGATAAATTTCATAAAGGAGAATTGGAAGATACTAGTGTAGGCACAGTAAGTAATGAAACAAGAACAACTTTAATTCCTCCACTTTCTGAAAAATATGCAAGTGCAAATATGTACTTAGCAAAAACGGCTATTATAGCATTATTGGCAACTTTAGCAGGAAATTTCACAGCAAATACACCGATTCCCATTGATAAAAATATTATGGCACTTATTTTTGGTATTATAGCAGCGGAAATCGGGTTTTTGGAAAGAGATATTATGACAAAGGCGAACTCCTTTGGATTGGCAATGGCAGCATTATTAGTTGTTATCTTTAACGGACTTTCAAAAGCAACTCCTGAAATTATTTTACAATTATTACCGAAGATATTTATTTCCTTAGTACTAGGGGTTATTGGAATTTCCATAGCTTCCTTTATTGTAGGGAAATTAGTAAAAGAATCTTTCTACATGTCCTTTGCCATTGGAGTTACAGCACTTTTCGGGTTCCCTGGAACTTTTGTAGTATCCAACGAAGTGGCAAGTTCATTAGCAAAGACTCCTGAAGAAAAAGAAGCTATCTTAAGTGTGATATTGCCAAAAATGTTAGTAGCAGGATTTATCACTGTGTCCATAGCATCTGTATTCTTAGCAGGATTTATGGCAAAACTATTGGTATAAGAAATAGAAAACGAGGTTATTATGAAAAAATATGTAGACAAGTATCGAGATTATGTGGTAGAGATGAGGCGCCATTTTCATATGCACCCGGAACTATCTTTCGAGGAATATGAAACAACCAAAAAGGTAGCTGAAGAATTAGATAAAATGGGTATTTCTTATGAAATCAACACAGACACCAATGGTTGTGGACTTATTGGAGTTATTGAAGGAAAAGGACCTGGTAAATGTGTGGGACTTCGTGCAGATATGGATGCATTAAACGTAAAAGAATGTACTGACCTTGACTATAAATCAACGGTCGATGGAAAAATGCATGCCTGTGGTCACGATGCCCATACTGCTATGTTACTAGGTGCTGCAAAAATTTTAAAAGAAGAACAAGAAAACTTTAACGGAAAAATTTATCTTGTATTCCAACCAGCAGAAGAAGTTGGAGAAGGGGCAAAAGCCATGATCAAGTTTGGAACATGGTTTGAAGAAGTAGATAATATGTTTGGCACTCATGTATGGTCAAACTTAGAAGCTGGCAAAGTTTCTGTAGAAGCCGGAGAAAGAATGGCAGCAGGAGACCAATTTAGATTGACCATTACTGGTAAATCCGGTCATGGCTCGGCACCTCATGAAACAGTAGATGCTGTTGTTGCAGGTTCAGCTGTGGTAATGAACCTGCAATCATTAGTATCCAGAACCTATTCCCCCTTAGATTCTGTAGTAGTAACCATAGGAAGTTTCCATTCAGGGAATCGCTTTAATATTATTTCTGGAGAAGCAGTAATGGAAGGAACCAACCGTTACTTTACAAAAGAAATCGGAAGTAGAATTGAAGAAGATATGCGCCGAGTAGCAGAAAATACAGCTGCAGCTTATGGAGCAAAAGCTGAATTGGAATACAAATACATTGTTGGGCCCACTACAAACGACGAAGCATCTTCCGCCATTGCTGAAGAAGCAGTAAGAAAAGTTATGGGAGAAGATGCTGTGGCAAAACTTCCAAAAGTAACAGGAGGAGAAGACTTTTCCTATTACATTGAAGACAAACCAGGATGTTTTGCATTCATAGGCGTGAAAAATGATGATATCAATGCTAATTACCCACATCATAGTGAACATTTTGCCATTGATGACTCTGTATTAGTTGAAGGATCCGCTGTATATGCTCAATATGCATTGGATTATTTAAGTCAAGAGTAAATAAAAAAAGTGTTAATGGTCTTCCATTGACACTTTTTTTCGGTTCTATAATATCTGTTGGGGGATAAGAAAAATATCCCTCAACAGATATTTTTTTGTACAAAAAAATACAAGGCACCATATCCTTTACAATATAGTTGCTAAACAAAATAAAAGGAGGGTTGCCTTGTGTAATAATCATATCATAAAATTTTTACAGTTAAAAGATGTTAAAGTAAAAGAAGTCAAAGAAACTGCTGATCATATAGAGTTAACTATGACCCCTATTCGTTTAAAGCCTAAGGCATGTAGCCATTGTAACCACCCGAAGCTTCACATCCATGA
>JAUNVD010000083.1 GCA_030537855.1 Tissierellia bacterium
TACCGCTCAGCTAATTCCCGTCTCATTTCCGTTTGGATAATTTTCACAAAAAAACAAGGCTCCACAAGGCCTTGCTCCACGTCATTGACATATATATTTGTCTTTGGAAATAATTCCGCCAATCCATTTACCATACTTTGTAATAGATTCATAGCTTCAACACCTTATTAATTTCTTGCTGTATAATGGCGTCCATTTCCTTTTCCACTTTATGTTCTGCAATCTTTAGCATAAAAACTCCAGGAATCCATCGTTTATGGTCTCTTGTACGATGACCACTTTCCACATAATCTGCATATTCCACATCATTTTTAATCCGCACTTGGTAAAAAGCATCTTGTTTTTCGATCTTTGTAATGCTCCACCCTTTGCGCAAATCTCCGGTGTCAACGGGGGTGTTTTTCCGAGCATCACGATATACCCTCAATGCTAGATTATAACAGGCTCTTTCCGTCAATTGATCCATGTTGTTTTTAATGTTCTCCAACCGGTCTTTATATTTTTCCAAGTCTTTAACATCAAATGTACAACTCATTATAACCACCCCGAAAATTCAGATACCGGATATTCTCGATGACTCCCATAGACTGCTGGTAATCCCGAAGCCTGGAGATGAAATTCTGCTCCTGCTTGGATTGCCTTAATCTTAGATCCTATAGGGATAACTACCTTTGGTCCTACAAACAAGGTCATGGTTCGTTCCGTATCCCAGGTATGCTCCTTTTCTTCCACCTTATTTTTCGTAAAAGATAGCCTGCAAGGAAAGGTTTCTTTTTCCACTTCTTGAGGTGTCATTACTTTTGTAATAGGATCCTTTACCGATTCCCTTACGATAATGGTAGCCACTCCTTCAAAGAGACTGGCGATAGCCATAGTATGAGCTTCATATCTTACCATGGCAACTTTCTCCATCTAAGGACTATCTTACGGTATAAGTCATTCTTTTCTTTTTCCACTTCTTGCAAGGTATAATCCCATATTTTCCCCGTTCCTTCTCGGGCAAATTCGGTTCTTGTGTCCCCTTCGGTAATGGCAGAGATGGTTACACTGGATTTATCTTCACTTTTACTTACTTGGTCAAAAAATAAAACAGCTTCCAAACGTAATACATCATGGAGCAACTGCGCCGCTTCTAGCGGGATATCTTCTCTCCTGGTATCGTTCAAAAACTGCCTTTGTAATTTCCCGTTTAGCCGTTCTAACTGGGTTGTGGATATGGAGATCCCATAATCTTCCAACAATTCCCCAGCAAGTTGCTCCATGTTCTCACTTTCCTTTCTTTTTCTTTATTTCTTTGGGCTCTTTGGTTTTTTCCGGTTCTTCTTTTTCAGATACTTCTTCTTTTACTATCGGATCTTCGATCGTTTTCGGTTCTTCTTTTATCTCCACAGCCCCTTGGGCTTTTAATACCTCTATTTTTACCGGGTTGTCCGTGGTATAGATCAGATTTAAAAGCTTTAGCTTCATACTCTTACCTCCTAAACCGTGGTGCATACCATAATCTGATTTAGTTTATTCTCCATAATCCATAGATCATGATACTTTCTGTAGTCAATCTTCCAAGCATCGGCTTTTTGATTCACGTCCGGGTTAAATACTCTTAACTTGTCGGTTTTAGAGATGGCCAATGGGATATTTGCCGGCGTAATAATCCAGTTAATATCTTTGGCGCCTACAGTAGGTTTAAATCCACCTGCTTCTTGACCGCCTGTTTTACCGTCTAGGATTTCATACTCTGTTTTTAATCTGGCTTTCGGTACTCGTCGGATAACATGATCGTTAAAGGTTTTAACCTTAAAATTAAGTCCACCTTGTTTAAAGTCTGCCACATTAATGGACTTACCAATCTTTGGACTATCCTCAATTAAGGCCATTACTGCTGCGGGTACAGTAATAATTAATGGTACACCTTCTCCAATGACGTCCTCAATAGCTGCAATATGTTCTTTTAGTTTTGTTAAGGCGTTATCCGCCGTTAAAGTAATAGCTTCCGTTTGGTTGGCACCTTCTGCTAATGCTGCAATCTTGGAATATCTGTAAGCATCTAGTTCTGGCACCACTTGGGTATCCTGAAATATCTTAATGGTATTGGTAGCAGTGGCCACAAATCCCGATTCATTTTCGTCCATACGGTCAATTTGGAATGTTCTGCCCCTATCTTGAGTCATCTTGTAGGTTTCGTATTTTAAGGTAATAGACCCTTGGACAAATCCATCATCTCTATCATAATCCCCAAGACCGGTAGTAGACATGGTTGGAATTTTTACCTCGTCTCCACCGTTATAAATCACTTGTCCCGCATTGGCTTCCATCCATCCGGATGTTGCCCCAATTACTGCGGCTTGGTCCAGCTTGGTCATCATTAACTTTGCATATTCAATATTATTAATTGGCATTTATTTTCCCTCCTAAAAGTCAAAAATACTATTAATAGTTGCAGCCATATCACTATTTGCACCACCTTGTGGCGTCGGTGGCACATGAGGATGTAATCCACCTAATGGATCTGGAGGATTTTCTCTCCCTTCTTCCGTCTTAAATAAGTATGGCTTAGCTTCCTTAATACTCTTTATCTGTTCTTCTAATCCTATTACTTTTCCATCGTCGTACTTTAACATCTCATGATCCAGTGTTAGTTTCAGTAATTCCGGATCGATCGTATTGATTTCGGTAAGTGCCTTTGTTAAGGTGGCATCATTTTTAATATTCTCCATCTTTTCTTTGGCTTCTTCATACTTTCCCTTCCAATCTTCGGCAGATTGTTTGATCTCGTCGATATCCATATCCTTATACGATGCAATGGTTCGATTGGCCTCATCTAACTTTTCATTGGCCACTTTTAATTCCTTTTCTTTGATTTTAAGCTTTTCTTTTTCTTTGTTAATATCATTGCCATTCTCGGCCATGATTTTGTCGATAACTTCTTTTTCGAGACCTAATCCCTCTAAAAATTCTCGTTTCATTCTTGCTCCTTTCGCACTACGTTTTTTACGAGTTTTACATCTCCTATGCTGGTTAAGTTTTACGCCTTTCCAGGGCAATAAAAAATAGACTTTCTTATCGCAAAAGTCCATAATCGAGATATTGGATCACCTACCCTTCTAGGTCATAACTTTCATGTCTACCTTTTTTTTGGTATTAAAAAAGCACCTCTTAACATGATGTTAATCAGTGCATTTATTTACTCTTTAGAGTAATTTCTTTTCTCACTTTTTCTATGTTATCCCATGCTTTCTCTCCTTCTTCCGACCGTTTACGCCATATCTCTTCGTTTTCTTCTGGCGATAAGTCATACCGATATACATATTCATCCGGTAATAATATCTCATCTTGGTTATTCATTTAAATCCCTCCTATATATCCAGTTATATTTTTCTGCCATTTTACTTATAGTCTCATTAGAATGTTCTTTCCATGCATAATGGGAATCTCCAGTTTTATCAAATATTTTTTGATATTTAGGTTGTAGTTCATTCTTTATCTTGTTATATTCATGTTTAAGTTCACCATAACTTAAGCGTTCCCCTTCATTGATTTTCAAGTAGTATTTTGTCCCATCATGACCTGTAACCAACATCCAATCTATGGATTCGTACGAAGAAAGTATACTTATATCTTCGGGCGAAAACGAAGAACTCCCTGGATGATTGTGTAAGGATACAATGGTGTTTTTTTTCGACTTTTCTAAGTACTCTAAAACCTCTGGCGAAATCGCTACGGAATTACTATTTCCCGTGGCAGTATCAAAAAGTTTTTCTCCTTTCTTGTCCATCCACAATAAACATTCATTCCCGGTTTTTTTCCCATACTCCAAGGCTTCATTGATGGCATCCTTGAATACTGTAATATCTATAGTTTTTTCATCATTCTTTGAACCCTTATGTTTATTATACCCTTTTGTTTTCGGAGTTAACTTATTTTTCTTTACCCATTTCTTATAATCCATATTTTCAACACGACCACTTTTTCCTGTTTTAGGATCTCTGGCCATTCGAGTAGTATCTAGTCGTTTTTCGATATCGTCTCCAAAATGAGGTATAATAACAGTCCTGCAATTGGGGTGGAATGGTGGTGCCGTTGTTCCTGGTTGATAATCCTTTATACTAACTATCTTTTTATCCATACTACGACATATTATCGTAGTTCTGGTATCCAAGGTGGCCAATATCTGATATTCTTCCACGCCCATTTCTCGAAAGGCATCAATATCGCCCTTAATTTTAAAAGCTGTCGTTTCCGTTCGCACCAACCTTGCAGCATCCTTATACGACGATCCCATTTTGTGTTGTATTCTTTCAATGGTCTCTTTCGTTGGTCGTTCGCTTATCATGCCTTGGGTTAGTTCTTGTCGCAAGGTATTAACCAGCTTATCCCCCCGCCCCCATATCCGTTGGGAAAAATCTTTTCCATCAGGCGCCCAAGGGTGGTGGATAATGGCTTCCAATTTCTTTTTGTCAATGCCACTTATTGTATCCACACCTGTTATTCGCTTTAAATCCTCTAACATATCCATATGACTACGTTTATAGGTTTGTCCAAGATGAACAAATAGGGCTTTTTCTTCTCGAGACATTAATCCAGCTACAGTTTTACGCATTTCCAATTCCATAGCTTGTAGTCTCGATATTCTAACTCTACGAGATGCCATATTTAATTGTTTTTCTATATCCGGAGTAA
>JAUNVD010000084.1 GCA_030537855.1 Tissierellia bacterium
TTCCATTGTTTACATCATAAAATCTAAGAAGTAAGTTTGTAATTGTGGTTTTTCCAGATCCAGATTCTCCCACAAGAGCTGTCATTGTGTTTTCTTCAATAAAGAAGCTTACATTCTCTATCTTAAACTCATCTTCTTCATAGGAAAAATCTATATTGCTAAATCCTATATCATTATGTTTGGGAATATTCTCACTCTTAGTTTCTGGGATTACCTCTGCATATAAAATTCTAGAAAGACGTTCAAAACTATCTACTGCTGAAATATAGTACATATAATGCTGTTCCATTCCTGCAAATGGCTTGTAAAACTCCTTTGAAATCACTGCAAAAATTATGAAATGAAAGATATGTAAATGATCATGAACTACAAAAACCGTACCAAAGACCAAAAGACTCAAATATCCTAAATCAAGTAAGAAGCCATAAATCGAAAGTTGTTTCCCCTTAATCCTTGAGGCAGCTTTACTTGTTTCTCCAAATCTACTAGTTTTTCTCATTAAATCCTCATCTAAACTCTTATTATTAGAAAAACTTTTTAATACAGGGATTCCTCTCACATATTCAACAAATAAACTCACCATATCTAAAAGGGCATCGTTATTTTTATGTTCAATAGCTTTTGATTCCTTTATCGTCATAGCCAGAAATAAAAGTGCAATGGGAACAGGTATCGCCATAATAAGTGCCAATTTTACATGGATACTTACGAGACCAATGAATACTAAAAATCCAATTAGAAAATCTCCAAACATCCTTGACCACATATGTCCAACAACCATAGACATATTGTCAACATCTTTATGAAGAATCATATTAATTTCTCCTAATCTTTCATTGGTATAAAATCCTAAGCTAAATTTTTTCAGTTTAATAATCATTCTTTCTCTTATTTGCTGAACGATATCAAAACCCGCTTTATGCTTTGCCATATCTGCTACCATATTGCAAATCCCTTTGAATATGACTAAAATTATTGTCATAATAAAGTATTTATATAAACTCTCAATAGGAATTCCCTCAAATATTTGAAATAAAATTTTAAATACAATAACGATCATAACTACCGAGCTTAATCCATAAAGAGCAAAAAATATACTAGATAACATTAAACTTTTTTTTCCTGATTTTGTAAGTAGTTCTAACATTTCTTTAAACAATGTCACCCACCTCCTCTTTCATATTCCACTGATCTACTTTATTTTGTGCTACTACCATATCCTTGTAAAACTCACATCTATCCATTAATTCTTTATGACTACCTGTATCAAGAACAATCCCCTGATCCATAACAATAATCTGATCAGAGTTCTTTATGGTATTTAAATGGTGAGCAATTGTAATCACTGTCTTATCTTTGCTTAAATCATCAATAGCTTGGCTAATCAATCTTTCGTTTTCACTATCAACAGCTGCCATCGCTTCATCTAATATTAAAATAGGTGCATTTTTAAGTATCATTCTAGCAATGGAAATCCTTTGTTTTTCTCCACCTGAAAGCTTTACCCCCATTTCCCCAATTTTTGTATCATACCCATTGGGTAAGGTCATAATAAAGTCATGAATTTTTGCTTTTTTCGCTGCTTCAATAACCTCTTCTTTTGTTGCTTCTACTTTACCAATAGCAATATTTTCAAAGATACTTAAATCAAATAAAATAACATCTTGTTCCACACTTCCAATCAATGTTGAGATACTTTCCTCCCTGTAATTCTTAATATCTTTCCCTCCAATCTTAATTTGACCACTATCAGCATCCCAAAATCCCATTAATAAATGTGAAATTGTACTTTTCCCACAACCACTTTCTCCTACAAAAGCATTTAGGGTTTTTTCTTTGCATAAAAGATTAATATTTTTAAGCTGAAAACTATCCTTTCCATATGAAAAATTTACATTTTCAAAAGTAATATCTCCAAACTCTAAACCTTGTTCTGTCTTATGATTTGGAATTGGAACCATTAAGATTTTTCCTACTTCTTTTAATGCTTCTTTAAATACAATGGAAAAATGATGTAAAGTAGCTGTTTTACTTATGGAAGCTGTAAATATATTGGACAAAATAATAGAAAGTATAAATTTTGATACTGTAATCTCTTCATAGAAAAGAAAGATACTTCCTAAAATAATCGTTACAACTACTCCCATCTCCATAAAGATATCAACGAGTCCCATGGGAATGGTAATAGAACCCATACTTCCCATTAAATTATCTACATAAGACCTTGCTGTTTGGAGGACATTTTCACTATATGTTTCTTCTTTGGAAAAAGCTTTAATCACTCTTATATTTCTTGTATATTCCATAAGTTCTTCACGCATTTTCATTTCTTGATTAAAATAAATTTGAAATTTCTCTTTCATCATGTTTGAAGAAAATACCCTTACTAAGACCATGAGAGGAACCCCAAGAATCATCCCAAGGGCAAGTCTATAATCAACGAATATCATTGCAACAAAAATGATTAAGGGAAGAAGAGTTGCAGACATAATTTCAGGAAGACCATGAGCAAGATATATTTCTACTTGCTCTACATCATGTTGGACAATATTTGTAAGTTCTCCTGTATTATGCTCTTTGAAAAATCCTAAAGGTAACCTTTTTAAATGACGGATAATATCCAATCTTAGCTCTGTTAATTTTTTATACGCCTTTTCGTGAGCCACCTTTGTAGCCAAGTAATAAAAGATTCCTTTTAAAATATAGGAAACAAGCATCAACAAAAAAATATTCTTAACTATAACCTTGGATACATTCCCTCTTATAAGGCCACTGATTAATACCACAAGAAGTATTTGAGGAAAAATATCAAAGACTAATTTTAAAATTAGTAATATATTTGCTTCCATGTTTCTGCCAATAACCTTTTTCTTTAGCTGTCTATCATTCATTTCTATTCAACTCCTTTAAATATATTTAATCTTTACAAATTTCTAACTAGTATGATTCTTAGAATAGTATTGTCCACCAAAGAAACAAAATTGAATAATATTGAATCATTATTCAATATTAAGGAATAAATGTAGACTTTGCCTTTGACAAAGTCTATATCAATAATGTCATTTATAGAGATTCTACTCCTTTGTAGTAGCATTGAGAGATTAATCGAAGCATATTTCTAGCCCAGGTGTCATTTTGGTAATGTCTAGCAATTTCCAATAATCCTTCTGTAAAATTACTAGCCAATATATGAGAAAGCATTGGATCATATTTCTCTTTTGTCCGTCTTTTAAGACTTAATTCGATATGCTTTTGGATTTGACAAATAAGCTCGTCTTTTGCTTTTTCATGATTTGTACCAGTGCTTTTATCCATAAGGATAATTAACTTCTTTCGTTCTTTTAATAATTTATGAATATATTTTTCTCCAGCTTTATCAAATCTTTCCCATGCTGAACCCCCATCCAAAGCTTCTTCCTCTGCCATTGCAGAACTGACATTTAAATATACAGATTCCACGATAGCATCAAACAATCCTTCCTTATTTTTAAAATAAGTATAAATAAGTGCAACTGGAATTTTTGCTTCTTCTGCAATTTCTGTTAACTTTGCACTACGGTAGTCTTTTTCAAAAAATACTTTCTCCGCTGCATTAAGGATTCGATTTCTAACTTCTTCTTTTAATACCTGTGCCATAAAACCACCATTTCCTTTCAGTAAACTGAATTCCAATTTAATAATAAATCTAAATTCAATATTAGTCAAGATTTTTTTATTCTTACAGGATTTTTTACATGTAAGGATGGGAGTGAAACATTTCGTTTAAGTAAAAAAGCTATCTTTCTTAATAATAAATATTGTAAATATCCTTTTTCCGTTAGCTCGTCAACAATAATCATAAAATATACTTTACTCCATTTCCAAGATAAAAAGGTCAAGAAATTTTAAAATTTGACCATTTTCTCAATGTTTATTTTTTAAAAAATACTCATATTGTTTCTTATATTCTCCATTATATTCCAGTAGTTCTTGATGTGTTCCTCTCTCTACAATTTCTCCTTCTTTTAAATATATGATTTGATCTGTTTTTTGAATCGTACTTAAGGGATGTGCTATGATTACCAAGGTTTTTTCTTTTACAAGTTCATCAAAGGCATCTTGTATAAATTTTTCATTTTCAGGGTCGATTCCTGCCGTTGCTTCATCAAGAAGTATTAATGGTGCATCTTTTAAGATAGCTCTTGCTATGGATATTCTTTGCCTTTTCCACCCTTTTAAATCTATATGGTATACTAAAAGAAAAAGGAAAGGAAAGATTATGTTATATATTGGTTGTCATTTATCAACATCAAAGGGATTTACAGCTATGGGGAAAAAGGCTTTAGAACTTGGTGCCAATACTTTTCAATATTTTACTAGGAATCCTCGTGGGGGGAAGAGAAAACCATGGAATCAAGAAGATGTAAATGGTCTCTTTCAAATTATCAAAGACCATGAATTTGGGCCATTGATTGCTCATGCTCCCTATACGTTAAATCCTGCTTCAAATAAATCTTATGTTGTAGAGTTTGCTCAAGAAGCGATTCGTGAGGACTTGGAAAGACTTGAGCAACTACCTCTTAGTTATTATAATTTCCACCCTGGCTCTCATGTTGGTCAAGGAGAAGACCAAGGTATTGC
>JAUNVD010000021.1 GCA_030537855.1 Tissierellia bacterium
TTTTTATTTTCTATTTTTTACATATTCTAAAAAATGTTCATTTCTTCTATTTTTTGGCTCAAAGATACCTTTTTCGTAAAGACTCATACCAATCATACCAGTATATAATACAACGTCACGAACTGTAGAATAGGGAGGGGCATAGGCAGTATCTAAAAATTCTAAGGTATCAATGGTTCCGTGGAAGGTAATATACGTCGCATAGGTATCTAACCTTGCTAAGACACCTTCAAATCCAACAATTTCTACTCCTAGTAATTGTAGATTATCTCGATTGACCACAGCTTTTACAAGCATTGGTTCTCCACCATGATTTTTATAATGGGATCTACTGGCATGATAAAAAACAAGGGTATTATAGCCTTCGTCCTTTGCTCTTTGTTCAGAAAAACCTGTAGAACCAATAGTCATATCAAAAAGTTTAAAGATTGAGGAACCAGCAATTCCAGGGAAGGCTACTTTATTTCCTACAATATCATCAGCAATAACCCTTCCCATTTTATTAGCTGTAGAACCTAGAGGGATATACATAGGAGACCCGTCTATGACGGAAGTGGTTTCAGTACAATCTCCACCTGCATATACATTTGGGATATTCGTACGCATTTGTGGATCGGTTTTGATAGCTCCAGTAACCCCAATTTCCACACCCATTTCTTTTGCAAGCTCAACATTAGGTTTTGCTCCTGTAGCAACAAATACAAAGTCACCTGTTATCTCCCGTCCATCCCCTAAAATCACACCGTTGTCAGTTATTTTAGTTGCTGAAGCATCTCGAATCAATTCGATTCCTTGGTTTTCCAAATGAGTTTCCATATAGATACTCATTTCTGGGCTTAGATTGCTAACCACACTTCTTACTAAAAGTTTTACATGATATCCTAAATTTTTAAAGTTTTCCACCATTTCCAAACCAATAAAGCCAGATCCAATAACGATGGCAGTGGACCCAGGTGGCATACAACATTCTAGTTCAGCTTTAAGTTCTTTCATATCTTCCACAACGCGAAGAGAATATACATTTTCTTTTTCTAAACCTTCAATAGGAGGGAATGCTGAAGATGCACCAGTGGATAGTACTAAATTGTCATAGAAATCTTCAAATGTTTCTCCAGTTTGAAGGTTTTTAACCAATACCTTCTTTTGGTCCGGGTCAACAGATATCACTCGATGTTCTGTTAACACTTTTGTATTATAATGTTCTTGAAAGTATTGGGGATCCCTTGGCATCAACGATGTTTCATCATCAAATAAATCTCCAATATAGTAAGGCATATTACAAGCGGAATAGGAAATAAACCCTCTTTCTTCATAAATGACTATTTCCGCATCCTTATCTAAACGTGATAATTTTGCAGCGGTGGATGATCCAGCAGCCACTCCTCCAATTATAATTGTTTTCATAAATTTTCACCTCATAGTTTACTAGTACCCCTTTCTAAGGGACTTATTCCAGAAAAGATATATTTTTTGTTTTATTCAATGAAGTTCTCTGTTACAATATAAATCGAGGTGGAAAGATGAAGAAGAGTATTGCAATAGTATTGGTCATAATATTAATTTTTTCTTTTCCTATTTATGGAACCCAAGAAGCTCCAACAACGGTAGTAGGGGAAGAGCCTGTAAAAGAAGAAGAGATACGGGATCAAGATCTTTTGGTACCTACAAAAAATGGAGTTCAAAACGCTACTTTAAAAGAGGTGGAATTGGTCAATAAATTAGAAGAAAAGACTTTAGAAGAGTTGACAAATTCCTATGTTATTGGAGATTATGTAACAGGACAAATTTTAGAAGAGTATGAAGCGGATAAGGTTGTTGCTTTAGCTAGCACCTCAAAACTTGTCAGTGCTTTTGTGGTTCTTGATAAACTTGCAGATGGGACGATTCATCTAGATGATAAGGTAGTTATCGATAAGGAAGTTTCATCTCTTATAGGCTCTACCTATAAATTAAAAGAAAATGATGTTAAGACGGTGAAGGAACTTTTATATGCTACTTTAATCATTTCTGGAAATGATGCGATCACAGCTTTAGGAAAACATATTGCTGGTTCCACAGAAGGTTTTGTAGCTATGATGAATGAAAAATGTAAAGACCTTGGTTTGGAACATGCTCATATGATCAATCCCCATGGTTTAACAAATTATATGATAGAAGATTATAATAAAATGACAACTAGAGAGTTATTTCAACTATCCGTTGCTTTAATCAAAGAACATCCAGAAGTACTAAATATTACGAAACAACGAGAACTTAGTGAACCAGAACGTCAATTTTTAGCTTATAACACAAATCCTATTTTAGGGATTCTACCACAAATTGATGGTTTAAAAACAGGTTACACAAATGCTGCTGGTCGTTGTTTAGTTGCAACAGGAGTGAAACAAGGGATACCTGGAGTAACAGAAGACATAAGACTTTTAGGAATCACCATGGGATCTTCTGGGGATTGGGCAAGATTTGTGGCAGCAAAAAGGTTGATGAATCAAGGATTCCAAAAATATAGTTTACGGTCCATTGCCCGTAAAGATCAAGGAGTTGGGGAATTAACGGTAGAACATGGTTCTCCGAAATCACAACCAGTCTATCCTCAAGAAGATCATAATATCTTGTGGGATGGGGAAAAAGTAATTAAGAAAGAAGTAAAATTAAATGACATTACCCCACCGATAGAAAAAGGAGCAGTTGTAGGTAGTGTTCATTACACCTTAGATGGGGAAGAGGTATGGGCTACAAATGTGGTGATTAAAGAAGATATTAAACAACTTAATGTTTTTATTCGTTTAAAAACTCTTTTATTTGATATCTTCCAAGAAATGGAAGGTTATCAGGGAATATAGAGAAAGGGCTACCTTTCTCTTCCATATATGGACCCGTAGCTCAGCTGGACAGAGCAATGCCCTCCTAAGGCATGTGCCGAAGGTTCGAATCCTTTCGGGTCCACCATAAATTACCGGCAGAAAGATTCTAAACTTTCGCCGGTTTTTTCGTAGGGCATTTTTTAACCTTATAGGGGAAACCAATGTTTTCATCTTTCCCATTTTTTGTTACAATAAATATCGAGGTGTAATATGAAAAATAAATTTATTTCATGGGTTCTATCATTCCTTTTGCTTGTATCTCTACCAGTATATGGCTCCCAAGAAGTGCCAATTCGTATAGAAGTAGATGAAATTGTAAAAACTGAGGAGAATAAAGGAATTATTGTACCATCAAAAACAGGTACAAAAAAAGCTTCTCCAGAAGAAGAAAAAATCATAAAGAACCTGGAAAGACGTCCACTACAAGAATTAGTTAAGGCTTATATTATTGGAGATTATTTCACTGGTGAAATTTATGATGAATATAATGTTGATCAAGTACTTCCTTTAGCTAGTACGTCAAAATTAGTTAGTGCATTTGTTGTTTTAGATAAGATTGCGGATGGTACCATAGATTATAATGATCAGATAGTCATTGATAAAGAATCTTCATTGGTGAAAGGTTCCTCTTATAACTTAAAAGAAGGGGAAAGGGTTACGGTAAAAGAGTTATTACAGGCAACCCTAATTATTTCTGGAAATGATGCGGTAACAGCATTGGGAAAATATATTGCTGGAAGTACTGAAGGTTTTGTGGAGATGATGAACGAAAAATGTAAGTCCCTAGGATTGAAACATGCCCATATGATCAATCCCCATGGGTTAACAGACCATGAAGCGAATGATTATAATAAAATGACGACAAGAGAACTTTTTCAACTTTCTTCCACTCTTATAAAAGAATATCCTGAAATATTAGAGATTACGAAAGAACGAAAACTTGAAGATTCCCATCGTAAATTCTTAAAATATAATACGAATCCTATGTTAGATATTATCCCTGAAATCGATGGGTTAAAAACAGGATATACTAGTGCAGCAGGTCTTTGTCTAATAGCAACTGGGTTAAAAAAAGGAGTTCCTGGTGTATCTGAGGACCAGCGTCTTGTGGGAATTACTATGGGAGCAAAGGGGAAGTGGCCAAGATTTGTAGCAATGAATCGATTATGGGATGGATTTGGAAATAAAAGCCTTCGAAAGATTGCTGATCCAGAAGAAAAGATTGGAGAATTGACTATGAATTTTGGATATGAAGATACAGTATCTATTTATCCTGAAGAGTATCATCAAATACCATTGAGAAAAGTGGAGGTTGTTACAAGAAAAATCAATTTAGATCCAATTTCTCCACCTATTACCAAGGGATCTGTGGTAGGCAGAATTTTTTATTATGTAGATGGGAAAGAAACCTGGTCCACCAATGCTATTGTAAAAGAGGATCTTTCTAGAAATGAAACCTTTCTTCGAGTGAAAAAATTAATGGATGAAAATCTTTAGTCAATCTAAATAATGGGATGAATCAGGTTTTTCCTAATTTATCCCTAGATATGGACCCGTAGCTCAGCTGGACAGAGCAATGCCCTCCTAAGGCATGTGCCGAAGGTTCGAATCCTTTCGGGTCCGCCAAAAAAAGCTATCGAAGAATATTATTCTTTGATAGCTTTTGATTTATCACTCTTGTAACTCCATCCATTCCTGAAAAGCTTTTTCCAAAGATATTTCAGTTTCTTGTCGATTTTTAGAAAGAACTTCCACTTCTTCAAAATCCTCATAAAGGGAAGGATTATTTAGCTCTTCATCAATTTTTTGTAAAGTACTTTCTAATTGTGTTATCTTATCTTCCAGAGTTTTTAACTCTTTTTTTCTTTGTTTTTCATCTTCCCGACGTTTCTTTTCTTTTTGCTCCTGTTTCTTACGCTCGGTTCTAGTGGGACCTCCAAATTCTGGGATATCTTCTTCCAATGTTGTCTTTTCTACATAATAATCATAATTCCCTAAATATTCTGTTATAGTCTCATCTTCTAAAGCAAAAATTTTATTGCATATTTTATTTAAGAAATATCGGTCATGGGATATGGTAAAGACGGTACCTTCATACTTTGTAAGGGCATCTTCTAAAATTTCTTTACTATCGATATCTAAATGGTTCGTAGGCTCGTCCATTAATAAGAAATTAGAAGAAGATAGCATAAGTTTTAATAAAGATAGTCTACCTCGCTCTCCTCCAGAAAGATCTCCAACCAATTGGAAGATATCGTCACCTACGAAAAGAAATTGAGCTAAATATCTTCGGATTTCATAATGGGTCAAGTCAGGGTACTCATCCCATATTTCATCAAGAACAGTTTTTTCGTGATGGAGATGGGTCATTTCTTGATCAAAATAACCTGTGTATACATGGGCTCCTAAGTGGATTTGACCTTCTGTAGGTCTCATTTTTTTCATAATCAAATGAAATAAAGTTGTTTTTCCTGTTCCATTTCCACCAATAAGCCCAACACGGTCACCTTTATAAATATTAAAATTCACATCAGAAAATAAATGTTTCCCAGGAACATCCATTGCTAGATTTTCAACTTGAAGAACGTCTTGTCCCGATTCCTTTTTAGGAGTAAAGCGAATATTTACCTGTTTATGACTTTCTAAAGGATCTATTTTTTTCATTTTATCTAAAAGTTTTTTTCGACTCATCCCTTGACGAATCAATCGAGCCTTTCCCATATTTGTAAAGCGCTCGATAATAGCTTCTTGTCTTTTTATTTCCTTTTGTTGATCTTCATATTGTTTCTTTCTTAATTCCATTTCCTTTTTATGATATTTCATATAGGCAGAATAATTTCCACGGTAGGTTTGGATCACTCCATGTTCTAGGGAAAAGATTTTTTCAGTTACCCTATCTAGAAAAAGACGGTCATGGGAAATGACGATAACAGCTCCAGGAAAATCTTTTAAATATTTTTCCAACCAATGAATAGCCTTCATATCTAGGTGGTTCGTTGGTTCATCTAAAAATAAAATATTAGCCTTACGTAATAGTAATTGGGCTAGGGCAAGTCTTGCTTTTTGTCCTCCTGATAAGGTAGCAGGATCCCTTTGAAAATCCTCTTCATGGAAACCTAGACCTGTTAAAACTCCTCGAATAGAAGATTTATAAGAATACCCTCCACCTTGTTCAAAAGTTTCTAAAAGATCACTATATTGATTCATTGCATTTTCTAAATTTGAACCTGTTAAAGTACCCATTTCTTCCTCTAAGATTCGCATTTTTTCTTCCATTTTCATTAAAGGATGAAAAATAGCAAGACAGCTTTCATAAATGGTTCCAAAGGAACGAAGTTCGGTTTCCTGTTTTAAGTATCCAATAGAAATATCCTTGGCATACACTATTTTTCCACTATCAGCAGATAAATCCCCTGTTAGAATTTGTAGTAACGTAGATTTTCCAGATCCATTGGCTCCAATAAGCCCTATTTTTTCTCCTGGTTCTACAATAAATGAAATATCCTTTAAAACAGGATCTACAATATAAGATTTACGAATATTTCTAACTTGTAAAACAGACATTTCCTCACCTCCTACATAAAGACCTCATTTATTGTATCAAAGTTTTCAGTCCTTGAAAAGGAATAGGTAAGGAAGCTAAGGTAAATTGGAAATTGTTTTGATATAAAACTTTTCAAATATAGTAATTTAAGTTATACTAGTAGGTAGTCGTTATTTGATAAACAAATAGCAAGGAGGTGCATGATTTGGCAAAATCAAATAGTAAAGTTTCTGAAACGGTAATACGAAGACTTCCTAAGTACCATCGATACTTATCCGAATTATTGGAAAAAAACGTAGATCGCATATCATCTCAAGAACTTAGTGGACTTACCGGATTTACAGCATCTCAAATACGTCAGGACCTTAATAATTTTGGAGGTTTCGGGCAACAAGGGTATGGGTATAATGTAGAAGCTTTACGTGGACAAATTGATAAAATACTTGGGATTGATAGAATTTATAAAACGATTATTGTAGGAGCAGGAAGACTAGGTTCTGTCATCTCTATGTATGGAGGATTTAAGGAATCAGGCTTTGACATTATTGCATTATTTGATAAAGATAAAGATAAAGTCGGAACAAATGTAGGAGATATTCCTATTTATCATTTTGATATGATAGAAGATTATATAAAAAAATATAATGTAGAGGTTGGTATTATCACCGTCCCAAAAACAGGAGCTCAATCGATAGCAGATATATTCGTTAAAAGTGGAATTAAGGGTATATGGAATTTTGCTCCCACAGACTTGATAGTACCAGAGGATGTAGTTGTAGAATCTGTTCGTTTAAATGATAGTCTTTTAACATTATCCTACTATCTAACAGAAGAATAAATTTCATATGTATTAAAAACCCGTCACAAAAGTGGCGGGTTTCATAGTAGACATGGGAATATGATTTAAATGATTTGAAAAAGATAGAAGGAATCTAAGGATGGAAAAGGAAAAAAAGGTGTATAAAATATTAAAAAAAGACCTGAATCTTAAAGGGACCTTAGAATCTGGCCAAGTATTTCGATATCAGTCTATAGGTCACAGATTTATAGTACATGCTAAAGATCAACAAGTTATTATAGAAGAAAAGGAAAAGGAATATCATTTTCTGTGTTGTAGTGACGAAGAATTTAAGTTTTGGAAAAACTACTTTGCTATTGATATGGATTATTATAAAATTAGAAATACTTGGCATTGGAATCCTTTGTTGGAAGAAGCTTATGAATATGGTAAAGGGATTCGAATTTTAAGACAGGATCCTTTTGAAACGATTATTAATTTTATTATATCTGCAAATTCACATATTCCAAGAATAAAAAAATCTATAGAATTGATATGTAAAAAATGGGGGAGATATGTTCCTGGAGAGGTTCCTTATTATACCTTTCCCACGCCAGAAGAATTATCTAAAGGAACCGTCCAAGAATTGAGAAATATTGGAAAAGTTGGTTACCGAGATAAATATATTTACAATACTGTAAAATTAATCCATAGTGGGGAAAAAGATATTTCCTCATTTTATGAATTAGACACATTGACATTAGATAAAGAATTACAAACATTACCAGGCGTTGGTAAAAAGGTATCACAATGTATTTTACTTTTTGGATTTGGTAGAATGGAAGCTTTTCCCATTGATACTTGGATGAAACGAGTGCTTCAAGAAGGTCTTAATATGGAAAAGATTCCAAAAAATCCAATAGAGTTTGGGAAGTTAGCCATTGGAGAAGGGGCTGGGTTAGCCCAGCAATATTATTTTTATTATACTAGATCAAAGGGGGGAGTTCGTTGAAAGGAAATATTGTAAATGCTCTTGCTATTATTATCGGTAGTTTGGTAGGAATGATTGCAGGTCGAAAAATTTCCAAAGAACTACAAGATTTTTTAATGGGAATACAAGGAGTTTGTGTCTTATTTTTAGGAATACAAATGGGATTACAAGGTCAATCAAGTCTTATCTTAATACTATCTGTTATCTTTGGTTCTGCCATTGGATTTATGTTACAAATTGAACATAGATTAAATCAATTTGGAGAAAAATTAGAAAAAAAGTTTATAAAACAAAAAGAAGGTCTTTCCCTGTCAAAAGGATTTATTGGAGCTTCTTTATTATACTGTGTGGGATCTATGGCAATAATTGGAGCATTACAAGCAGGTTTATTACATCAATATGACACACTTTATGCAAAGTCCCTACTAGATGGGATTATTTCAGCAGTCTTAGTACCTGCTTTAGGACCTGGGGTTATTTTAGCTTCTATTTCTGTTTTTATCTATCAAGGATCGATTACCTTGTTTTCATCCTTTTTAGAACCACTCCTTACAGATATTATTATGGCAGATCTAACAGGAGTGGGAGGAATTCTTATTATGTTTATTGGGTTAAATCTTTCGGGAATCAAAAAAATACCTATTGGGAATTTACTTCCTGCTATTGTCTTACCTGTTATCCTTCATATGGTGGGTTTTCACCTATAATTCTTTGGAAAAAATAAGAAATTATATTTAGGGCTTGAAAACTAAGTCATCTTGTATTACAATAAAAATATCGAGTTTAGCACTAAACGATTAAGAGTGCTAATAAAAAGGAGGATATTATGAAATTAAAACCATTAGGAGACCGAGTGGTCATTAAGAAAGTAGAAGAAGAAGAAAATAAAACAAAGAGTGGTATCGTACTTCCAGGTTCTGCGAAAGAAGAATCTAATATTGCAGAAATCATAGCGATTAGTTCTGATATCGAAAATGATGAAAAGAGAAAAGATCAAATTTCTGTTGGGGATAAAGTAATTTATTCGAAGTATGCAGGAAATGAATTTGAAATAGATGGAGAAGATGTAATCGTTGTAAAATACGCAGATCTTTTAGGAGTTTTAAAATAAGAAGGAGGTCATACAATGGCAAAAGAAATACAATTTAGTGAAGAAGCTAGAAATGGATTGGTTGAAGGTATTAATCATTTAGCAAATACAGTAAAAGTAACATTAGGACCAAAAGGTCGTAATGTAGTTTTAGATAAAGAATTTGGAGCTCCTTTAATCACTAATGATGGAGTTACAATTGCAAGAGAAATTGAATTTGAAGATAAATTTGAAAATATGGGTGCTCAATTATTAAAAGAAGTAGCCATTAAAACAAATGATGTTGCTGGTGATGGTACAACGACAGCAACTTTGTTAGCACAAGCTATTATTCGAGAAGGTCTTAAAAACTTAGCTGCAGGTGCAAATCCAATGATTCTTCAAAAAGGAATTAAAAAAGCAGTTGATGTTACAGTAGAAGAATTAAAGAAATTTTCTTCTTCAGTAGAAACCAAAGAATCTATTACCAATGTAGCGGCTATTTCTGCTGCAGATGATCAAATTGGAGAATTGATTGCTGAAGCTATGGAAAAAGTTGGAAAAGACGGAGTTATTACCGTTGAAGAATCTCGTTCCATGGGTACGAAACTAGAAGTCGTTGAAGGTATGCAATTTGATCGTGGATATGTTTCTCCATACATGGTAACTGATAATGAAAAAATGGTTGCTGAAATGGAAAATCCTTATATCTTAATTACAGATAAGAAGATAACTAATATTCAAGATATTTTACCATTATTAGAAGAAGTACTACAAGCGTCCAAACCTTTAGTAATCATTGCTGAAGATATTGAAGGGGAAGCAATGGCAACTTTAGTACTCAATAAATTACGAGGAACCTTTAATGTGGTTGGAGTAAAAGCTCCAGGATTTGGGGATCGTAGAAAAGAAATGTTACAAGATATTGCTATCTTAACAGGTGGAACTGTGATTACAGAAGATCTTGGACTAGAGTTAAAAGAAGCAGATATGTCCATGCTTGGAACAGCTGGAAAAGTAACTGTGGATAAAGACACAACAATTATTGTTGGTGGAGAAGGAGATAAAACTGCTTTAGACGAAAGAGTAAAAACCATTCGTGGACAAATTGACTCTACAGAAAGCGAATTTGATCGTGAAAAATTACAAGAACGTCTAGCTAAATTATCTGGTGGAGTAGCTGTTATTCGTGTTGGTGCTGCTACTGAAATCGAATTAAAAGAAAGAAAACTTCGTATCGAAGACGCACTAGCTGCTACCAGAGCCGCTGTGGAAGAAGGTATTGTACCTGGTGGTGGAGCAGTATTAGTAGATTCTATGGCTGCTGTGGAAAAACTTGCAGATACTGTAGAAGGTGATGAAAGAACAGGTATTAATATTCTATTAAGAGCTTTGGAAGAACCACTTCGTCAAATCGCAGAAAATGCAGGGTTAGAAGGTTCAGTTATTGTTGAAAAAGTAAAATCCGAAGAAAATGGTATGGGCTTTGATGCATATACTGGAGAATATAAGAAAATGTTAGATGCAGGAATTGTGGATCCTACAAAAGTAACAAGATCTGCTCTACAAAATGCAGCTTCTGTAGCAGCTATGATATTAACAACAGAAGCAGCAGTTGCAAATATCCCAGAAGAAAACCCAATGCCAATGGGTGGAGCCCCAGGTATGGGCGGAATGGGTATGATGTAAGATTTACAGTAAAGAGTCTCTAGAAACATAGAGGCTCTTTTTCTTTTATCTATTAGTATTTCATTAGAAATATATAAAAAATTTTTTAGAATTAGAGGAATAGATTTAGCTATAAATGTATGGAATCAATTCAGCATACTATAGGAAAACGATATACATTAAATGTTTAAAAAAATCACAAAAGAAATATAGATAAAAGAATTTATATGCTCATATGTCCATGTATAGGGAATCCTTAAAGATAAGGATGTATCATGATAAATTTTTTCTAAATAATTTCATTTAGGATAATGATTTCTTAAAGTAGTGATAAATTTCACGATCTAATTTTTTTTATAAAAAATCATTGCAATTTTAAAAACTCTATAGTATTATTAATATAACGATAAGTTCATATAGAATTTTAAAAATAGAGGTTGCGCTAGGAGGGTAGCTTGTTCAAAAGTGAAGGTTTCTAGTGCCGATGGCATATTCTATGCCAGGTTGAATGAGAGTAGGGTCTTGTCGACTGTCATATCGGTAGATATGGAGGGCTATTTTATTTATAGTGTATACCCACATGAATAAAATAGCCCTCTTTTTATATGGATTTACGTCAATTCAATGCTCATTTTCCGTCACTCCAGTGGTAGGAGTTATCCATAATTTATCTCTACATAATGAAAAGGTTTTGCTCAAACATTTAGGACCTTTCTAACTTTAATAGAGAGATTATGGAAATAGGGATCTTATGGGTTTCTATTGATGGAAGGAAGAAAGAAATAGGAGGAATTACATGGAAAAGGTTATGATCAGATTAAGAATGGGTATGGGAGATGCTCATTATGGTGGCAATCTTGTAGATGGAGCAAAAATGCTTCAATTATTTGGAGATGTAGCCACAGAATTACTGATTCGAAATGATGGTGATGAAGGACTATTTTTAAAGTATGAAAATGTCGAGTTCTTAGCACCAGTCTTTGCAGGTGATTTCATTGAAGCAGTAGGAGAGATTACTGAAGCTGGAAATAGCTCGAGAATTATGTCTTTTGAAGCAAGAAAAGTAATTAAGGCACGTACAGATATTTCACCATCAGCTTGTGATTTTTTAGACGAACCAGAAATAGTATGTAAAGCAACTGGCGTTTGTGTTGTTCCTAAAGATTGTCAAAGAAAGTAGATGTGAAAGTATGGAAAAATTGATCATCACTGCGGCAATATGCGGTGCAGAAGTAACCAAGGAAGATAATCCGGCGGTACCTTATACTGTTGAAGAAATTCAACGGGAAGCAAAGTCGGCTTATGATGCAGGGGCTTCTATTATCCATTTACATGTTCGTGAAGATGATGGAACTCCTACCCAAGACAAAGGACGTTTTAAAGATTGTATTGATGCCATTAAAGAAGTTTGTCCAGATGTTATTATCCAACCTTCTACTGGTGGAGCTGTTGGTATGACGGACTTGGAAAGACTTCAACCTACAGAGTTACATCCAGAAATGGCAACTTTAGACTGTGGTACTTTGAATTTTGGTGGGGATGAGGTTTTTACCAATACGGAAAATACGATTAAAAATTTTGGTAAGATTATGATAGAACGTGGTGTAAAACCAGAAATTGAAGTTTTTGATAAAGGGATGGTAGACTTGGCCATTCGATATCATAAGCAAGGTTTTATCAAAGCGCCCATGCATTTTGATTTTGTACTTGGGGTACAAATGGCAGCCTCAGCTAGAGATGTTGCTTTTATGGTGGATTCGATTCCAGCAGGTTCTACTTGGACAGTTGCTGGTGTAGGAAGACATCAATTCCCAATGGCAGCTCTTGCCATTGTAATGGGAGGTCATTCTCGAGTTGGTTTTGAAGATAATGTATATTTGGAAAAGGGAGTATTGGCAAAGTCCAATGGTGAATTGGTACAAAAAGTAGTAGAAATGGCAAAACTTCTAGGTAGAGAAATTGCTACTCCAGCTGAAGCTAGAGAGATTTTAAGCTTAAAACCCTTATAATAGGAGGATCATATGGATAAAGTTATAGGAGTACAAGAGGCAGTCTCAAAAATTTCCGATGGAGACGTTGTAATGGTTGGTGGGTTCCTTGCTGTTGGAGGACCGAATAAAATCATCGATTATATTGTTGAAAATACTGATCTTAAAGAATTGACGCTAATTTGTAACGATACCGCCTTTATTGATAAAGGTGTAGGAAAAATGGTGGAAAAGAAACAATTTAAGAAAATCATTGCATCCCATATTGGAACAAATCGAGAAACTGGCCGACAAATGAATGAAGGGGAAACAGAAGTTCAACTGGTACCACAAGGAACCCTTGCTGAAAGAGTTCGTGCAGCTGGTTATGGTTTAGGAGGAATCCTAACAAAAACAGGGATTGGCATTAAAGAAATCGAAGAGGGAAAACAAAAAATTACGGTACAAGGAGAAGAGTATCTTTTAGAGGAACCTCTAAAAGCAGATGTAGCTATTATTAATGCACGATATGCTGATAAATTTGGGAACTTAAAGTTTGAAGGATCTACTGTAAACTTCAACAATATTATGGCTTTTGCTGCAGATACTGTTATTGTTGAAGCAGATGAAGTTGTAGAAATAGGAGAACTTGATCCTAATGACGTCGTCACCCCGGGAATCTTGGTGGACTTTATTGTCGACGGAGGTGCTTTATGAATAAACAAGAAATAAAAGAGTTCATAGCAAAAAGAGTTGCAAAAGAATTTAAAGATGGGGATATTGTAAATCTAGGAATTGGCCTACCTACATTAGTTGCTAATTATGTTCCTGAAGATGTGATGGTAACTTTCCAAGCAGAAAATGGCTATACAGGAGCTGGACCTGCACCAAAAGAAGGGGAAGAATCTCCTTATATTTCTAACGCAGGTGGTATGCCTGCATCGGTACTCCCTCATGGTGCATTTTTTGGATCAGATGTATCTTTTGGCTTAATTCGAGGTGGTCATTTAGACTTTACAGTTCTAGGAGCTTTACAAGTGGATGCAAAGGCTAATCTAGCTAATTATATGATTCCTGGGAAATTGGTACCTGGAATGGGTGGAGCCATGGATTTAGTATCTGGTGCAAAACAAGTAATCATTGCTATGGAACATACACAAAAAGGTGCACCTAAGATTTTAGAAGAATGTACTCTTCCTTTAACAGGAGCTAATGTTGTAGATCTAATTATCACAGAAATGGCAGTTATGAAACCAGCAGAAGAAGGTATGATTTTAGTAGAAAAAAATCCTGAAGTGAGTATTGAAGAAATTGAAGAAATGACGGCTTGTAAATTAATAATTCCACATACTGTAAAGGATATGGAAATTTAAAAGAGGTGCATTATGAAAAAAGGAAATAAATACGGAACCCATCGGGTCATAGAGCCGAAAGGTATTTTACCTCAACCGGCCATTAAAGTGGACAATGATATGGAAATTTATGACAATGAAATTCTTATTGATGTTCAAACTTTAAATATAGATTCTGCTAGTTTTACACAAATTTATAATCAAGCAGAAAAAGATCTTGAAAAGACAAAAGAAATTATTATGGGGATTGTTGATGAAAGAGGAAAACATCAAAACCCTGTAACTGGATCTGGTGGTATGTTAATTGGTACGGTAAAAGAAATAGGTCCTGCTTTAGAGGGAAAAACAGAACTTAAAGTAGGAGATAAAATTGCTACATTAGTATCTTTATCTTTAACTCCTTTACGAATTGATGAAATCAAAGAAATTCGTGCAGATATTGACCAAGTAGATATTAATGGAGAGGCGATTTTATTTGAATCAGGAATTTATGCCGTGATTCCTGATGATTTACCGGAAAATCTAGTGTTATCCGTATTGGATGTGGCAGGTGCACCAGCACAAACTGCAAAGATAGCAAAATCTGGCCAAACCGTTTGTGTTATCGGTGGCCCTGGAAAAGCAGGGATGCTTTGCTTATATGAAGCTAAAAGAAGGGTTGGACCTACCGGAAAAGTAATTTGTATCAACTATGATGATACCAGATTTAAAGAAATTAAAGAAATGAACATTGCTGATTATTGTATCGAAGCAGATGCAACTGACGCAGTGGGAACTTTAGAAAAAATTGAAGAAATTACAAATGGTGAGCTTTGCGATGTTGTTATTAACTGTGTAAATGTGGAAAATACAGAAATGGCCAGTATTCTAATCACCAAAGATGACGGGTTAGTTTATTTCTTTAGTATGGCTACGAGCTTTACAAAAGCGGCTTTAGGTGCTGAGGGAGTAGGAAAAGACGTTAATATGATGATTGGTAATGGCTACACAAAAGGCCATGGGGATATTACCATAGAAATTATGAGAGAGTCTGAACCTATGCGTAAATTATATGAGGACCTATTTGCTTAAAAAAGGAGAGTAAAGATGAGAGATTATAGAGAAATAGAAATTTATAAAGATGTAAGCCAAGAGGATTGGGACGATTGGCAATGGCAAGTAAGAAATAGAATTCAAGATGTAGATACATTATCCAAAATCTTTGACTTGGAAGAAGAAGAAAAGGAAGATATTCAACAAGTACTTAAAAGATTCCGTATGGGAATTACACCATATTATGCTTCTTTAATTGATCCTAAAAATCCAATGGATCCTGTAAGAATGCAAGCAATTCCTTCTATATTAGAAACACATATTTCTGGTTCTGATTTGGAAGACCCATTAAGTGAAGACGAAGATTCACCTGTACCTGGAATAACTCATCGTTATCCTGATCGTGTTCTTTTCTTAATTACAGATATGTGTTCTATGTATTGTCGTCATTGTACAAGAAGACGATTTGCAGGATCTCATGATGCAGGTGTTAGTAGAGATAGAATTGACGCAGGGATTGAGTATATTAGAAATACTCCAGTAGTTCGTGACGTTCTACTTTCTGGAGGGGATGCACTATTAGTAAGTGATGAAAGATTAGAGTATATTATCTCTGAACTTCGCAAAATCCCACATGTGGAAATTGTAAGAATTGGTTCACGTACTCCTGTTGTACTACCTCAAAGAATTACAGATGATTTATGTAATATGTTAAAGAAATACCATCCTATTTGGTTAAATACTCATTTCAACCATCCAAATGAAATTACTCCTGCAAGTATCGAAGCTTGTAGAAAACTTGCAGATGCTGGAGTTCCACTTGGAAACCAATCTGTACTTTTAAGAGGAGTGAATGACTCTGTACGTACCATGAGAGATTTAGTTCAAGATTTAGCTCGTATTCGTGTACGTCCATACTATATTTACCAATGTGACCTTTCTATGGGAATTGAGCACTTTAGAACGAAAGTGGCTAAAGGAATCGAAATTATTGAAGGGCTTCGTGGTCATACTTCAGGCTACTGTGTTCCAACCTTTGTTGTTGACGCACCAGGTGGTGGAGGAAAAACTCCAGTTATGCCTCAATATATTATATCTCAATCACCAACTAAGATATGCTTGAGAAACTACGAAGGTGTTATTACAACCTATACAGAACCAAATTATATTGTAGATGAAGATCCGTTCTATTTAGAAGAAGAGCCGGATGATGGTGTAAGTGAATTGCTAAAAGGAGATGACATTAAAGCTATGGCTCCTGCAAACTTACGTCGTAAGGAAAGAAATAAAAAATAAGCTATTAGTCTTTACGTCGGATGATTTCATCCGACGTAAAGCCAATAAGGGAGGAGCAGGCCAATGGATTTACTTGACCATATCATTGGGAAATATGAAACCTTATCAATTATCGGTATGAGTAAAAATTCAGGTAAAACTGTTGCTTTAAATGAAATCTTATCGCAAGCTGATTTAAAGGAAGTTTCTATTGGTGTCACTTCTATTGGTAGAGATGGTGAACAAATAGATATCGTAACAGAAACGGAAAAGCCAAAGATTTATTTAACAGCAGGTTCATTGGTTGCAACGACTACAAAACTTCTAGAGCTTTCAGAAGTCGTTGTAGAAATTATAAAACTTACTGATTTTGAAACACCTTTAGGCAATGTGATTGTAGGCCGTGTAAAATATGATGGTTATGTCCAGATTTCCGGACCTCAAACTTTAAAAGAAACAAAAGTCCTTGTGGATATGATGCGAGATTTAGGTGCCCAAATTGTTATTGTAGATG
Source organism: Tissierellia bacterium (assembly GCA_030537855.1). Taxonomy (GTDB): domain Bacteria; phylum Bacillota; class Clostridia; order Tissierellales; family Peptoniphilaceae; genus JAUNVD01. Next base: position 17,052 of record JAUNVD010000021.1, read on the forward strand.
GTGCCATTGATCGAAAAACATCTGCAGCTCCTGAAATTACACAATGTACAATCTTAGCGTCAGGAGCATCTGTAAATCGTAATATGAATACAGTCGTAGAAAAAACAAAACATATTGCAAGTCTTTTTGATTTACCACTTTCCACAGAATTTCGTGAACAAATTCATAAGATTTTAGATAAAGATGGATATGGTATAGTGGACCATGACGGGAATATTCGAGAAATACCTTTAGCCACCAGTTTAAATGCCGGTAGAAAATTAGCTTCTGAAATTACGGAAGAAACCCGTTACTTAGTATTATCCGGCGCCCTTACAAAATCAACACTGGAAGATATTATTAAAGGTACTAAGTATTATCGAGATATCACTATTGTCATAAGTGATGGGACCAAATTATTTGTAGATTACAAGGAGTTTCAAAAGTTCTTACGTCGAGGGGTACATTTAGAAGTGTTTCATAATTCTAAGCTCATAGCTGTAACTGTGAATCCTTATGCAACGGAAGGATATCGATTTGATCCTTTCCGATTTAAAGAAGCAATGGAAGATAGTCTTCCAGGGATTGCCGTCTATGATGTTATGATGGGGGGCAGGGAATGATTCATGTAAAAAAGATTGAAGAGGAACTAGATTTTCATTGGTGTATGGATAAAATACGTCCAAGAACACCTTATGGAATAGAGTATAAAAAGGCGATGAAACCTTATCCTGTAGGTACTGATCAGGAATTAGGAAAAACTTTGGATATTTTAGAATCCTATGTGGACTGGTTAAAGAACTATGAAACTGAAAGAAAATTAGATGCTCTTTTGAAACATATAAAGGATATACGGTTTTCCATTAAAAGAGCAGAAGAGGAACAGGTCTTATCAGAGGTAGAACTATTTGAAATTAAAACTTTTATCTTTCTCTTGAATAAAATATGGGAATTTAAAGAAGAGGAAGAGTTACCAGAACATTTCAATACGAAAATTAGGCCGATTTCAGAATTGATGAATCTTTTAAATCCGAAAGGAGCCCAGCCAGATACTTTTTATATTTATGACAGTTACTCTAAGGCCTTAGCCACATTAAGGGTAAAAAGATCTGGAAAAGAAAATGAATATCGCCGTGCAATCCGTCAGTTAAAAGTGAAAATAAGAGATGAATATGGAATTATATTAAGTGGAGATAATACGGTAATTACTCAAAAAAGGGACGAAGCTTACCGAAAAAAATTAGAAGATTGTCCTTATCTTATTTATTCTTCTGAAACCTATAATAATTTAGTTTTTTCCTTGAAATTAGGAGAAGAACTAATGGAACTTCAAGAAATGGCAGAAAAATTAAAAGAAGAAGAAGAGGAAGAAGAAATAAAGGTTAGAGGTCTTTTGTCAGAAAAAATTGCTGAATATTCTAAGGATTTAAAATCCAATATTCATGGGATTGCTAATCTTGATTTATATTTAGCAAAGGCTCGTTTTGCACTAGAAATCAATGGGGAAAAGCCGGAAATTAGATCTCGACAAAAAATATATATCCGTAATGGAAGACATCCGAAAATAGAACAAGACTTAAAACGAAAGTCTATGAAATATATTCCCATAACAATTGAATTGGAACAAGGAGTTACTTGTATTACCGGTGCAAATATGGGAGGAAAAACCATAAGTTTAAAATTGGTGGGACTTCTTTGTTTGATGGCACAAATGGGGTTATACGTTCCCGCAGATTATATGGAATTTGCATTACAAGAATATATTGTAACTTCCATTGGAGATAAGCAATCAACAGAAAGTGGACTTTCTACCTTTGGTGGAGAAATTGCTAATGTGGTAGAGGCGATGAAATTTGCTGATAAAAAAGGACTTATTTTAATTGATGAGTTAGCAAGAGGGACCAATCCTATGGAAGGATATGCAATTACCTTAGCCATTGTAGAGTACTTAAATAAACAAGAAGCAATCACTGTTTTAACAACTCACTTTGATCGTGTAACTAGTAACCGTGAAATTAAACATTTACAAGTGATTGGACTTTCAAAGTTTGACTTTAGTCATCATTCTATAAATGATGTCGAAGATAAATTGAAAATATTAAATAAGTATATGGACTATCGTCTTGTGGAAGTATCAAATTTTACAGAGGTACCAAAAGATGCTATAAATATTGCAGAAATTATGGGTCTCCCTAAAGATATAGTTCAAAGTGCAGAAGAAACCGTAAAAAATGGATGGTGAAAATATGGGGAAATTAAATTTAAACACAGAATTAATGGATTCATCAAGAAGAGCTGCCCGTCAAATTGCCGATGATGTACAAGAATTTATAGACGAGCATACTACCGTTTCAACTGAAAGGGCAATCTTACGTCTTTTCGGTATTGACGGTCAAGATGAATTAGAAGTTCCCATGCCTAATGTTGTGGTAGAACAAATACATGAAGCAGGGGAATTAGGAAAAGGAGTTTCCTATTGGCTTGGTAATGCTATGATAGAAACAGGATTAAGCCCACAAGAAATAGCTGAAGAAGTGGCAACAGGGGCCCTTAATCTATTGGACTTACCACGCCATGATGAAAATGAAATTAGAAAAGTTATTGACGACTTGGCAATGGAAAGAATCAAAGTTGTGGATGCAGCTAGGGATAAGCGTCAAGAATACTTAGATACTATTGGTGAAGGGGAAAGACCCTACTTATATGTTATTGTTGCAACGGGTAATATTTATGAAGATATTGTACAAGCAAAAGCAGCTGCGAAACAAGGTGCAGATATAGTAGCTGTTATTCGAACTACTGGACAATCCCTTCTTGACTTTGTACCATATTCTGCTCCTACTGGAGGATTTGGTGGAACTTATGCCACCCAAGAAAACTTCCGATTAATGCGTAAGGCTTTAGATGAAGTAGGAGAAGAAGAAGGACGTTATATTCGTCTATGTAATTATTGTTCTGGACTTTGTATGCCTGAAATTGCAGCAATGGGTGCTATGGAACGTCTAGATGTAATGTTAAATGACGCTTTATATGGTATCTTATTTAGAGATATTAATATGCAACGTACCTTAGTTGACCAATATTTTTCAAGAATCATTAATGGATATGTGGGAATAATTATTAACACAGGGGAAGATAATTACTTAACGACTGCAGATGCTTTTGACGAAGCTCATACAGTTCTTGCTTCTCAATACATGAATGAGCAATTTGCTTTAAAAGCAGGTCTTCCAGAAGAACAAATGGGCCTTGGCCATTGTTTTGAAATGGATCCTGATATTACCAATGGATTCCTCTACGAATTGGCTCAAGCGCAAATGGCAAGACAAATCTTTCCAAAGGCACCATTAAAATACATGCCTCCAACAAAATTTATGACTGGAAATATTGTTAGAGGACATATTCAAGATGCTTTATTTAATCTAGTATCTATTATGACTCATCAAGGATTACAATTATTAGGAATGTGGACCGAGGCCGTTCATACCCCTCACTTACATGACAGATACTTAGCCATTGAAAATGCAGAGTACATTTTTGACAACTGTAGAGACTTAGGTGATGACTTAGAATTTAAACCTAATGGTATTATGGAAAGACGTGCTCATGAAGTTATGGATAAGGCCGACGATTTACTTCTTCAAATAGAAAAAGATGGACTCTTTAAGACTATAGAAGAAGGAAAATTTGGTGGAGTAAAAAGACCAAGAGATGGTGGAAAGGGCTTAGAAGGAGTAACAAAAAAAGCTGAAGGCTATTTCAATCCCTTTATTCCGCTAATGTTAAGGGGGGAACAATAATGTCAACAGGAATGAAATTAAATACAAATACCAGACTTGAAGCGGAAGAAGTTGATTTAACAGCAGTTAAACCTTATGGGGATACATTAAATGACGGAGCCGTTCAAATGTCTTTTACCTTACCAGTTCCTGCAGGTTTAGAAGCGATGGAAGCTGCGAAACAAATTGTTTTAAAACAAGGCTTTACCGATGCATCTGTGATTTACTCTAAGGATTTAGGTATTGGATATACGTATTTTATTGTTTATGCTAAAATGCCTGTAACGATTGACTACACAAAAATTGTAGTACCAAAAGTTGATGTAGATATTCTTTCTAGAGAAGAAGTGGAAGAATTTATTAAAGATCATGTGGGAAGAAATATTATTATTGTAGGGGCTTGTACTGGTACAGATGCTCATACAGTAGGAATTGACGCTATTATGAACATGAAAGGCTTTGCTGGTCACTTTGGATTAGAAAGATATGAAGGAATTGAAGCTTATAATCTAGGATCTCAAGTACCAAATGAGGAATTAGTTGCAAAAGCTATTGAATTAAAAGCAGATGCTATTTTAGTCTCTCAAGTGGTAACACAAAAAGATGTTCATATTCCTAATTTAACTGAACTTGTGGAAATTGTTGAGGCTGAAGGAATTCGAGACAAGGTAGTTTTATGTTGTGGTGGTCCTCGTGTAAACCATGAGTTAGCAAAAGAATTAGGCTATGATGCAGGATTTGGTCCTGGAACTTTTGCTGAAGATGTTGGAACCTTTGTATCCGAAGAAGTGGCAAAAAAATTAAATAAGTAATAATAAATACCTCTAAGGATTATGTAAAATATATTAATCCCTTGGAGGTATTTTTATGGGAATATCTGTGTCTATCTAAATATACGAAGATTAAAATCATCAATCTCCATAGGAAATTGAGTAAAAAAAGAAATTTTCGGGTAATATATCATTGATTCTTTAAACTTAGTATGTAGAAAGCAGGTGATATTTTGACAGATCCCAATCAAAAAGATACTTCTTTAGGAGAATCTTTTGAACAATTATTACAACAAAATAATTATAAGAAAATCAATTCTGTTTTAAAGCAATCTTTAAATTCCGTATTGGAACTAACAAAGAAGGGAATAGACTTTGCCTATCAAAAATGGGGAACTAGTCCAAAATCCTTAAAGCCCTCAGAAAATCCAAAGTTAGTGGATAGAAAAGCTGTACTTTCCAGAGGTGGAAAGGATTTAGCGGATTTTGGGATTGCAATAGATGTGATTGGAGGAATTCTTCTTGTTTTAAAGCTTTTTACACCACTTATGGCAAATGTCAGTTTTTATATTTTTGGAATTATTATAATTATTGGAGGGGTACTTTTCAATATAGGTACTTTAAAACATAAAAGGACAATTCGTCTTCAAAAATATTTACGAGAACTTGGTTCCGGTACGGTAGCAACTGTACATGATTTATCCATTACTGCTAGTACGAATGAAGAACAAGTATTAAAGGACTTACAATACTTTATGGGAAAAGATGTGCTAAAAGAAGGACGTATGGTTGAAGGGAATTCAATCTTTATATTAGATCGTGGTACTTATGAAATATATAAAAATAAATATTTAGAAGGTGGGAACAAAAGATCTTTACAAGAAGGAACTTGGGAAAAGGAAGTGGATGAAGATATTAAGAATCTTGTTCTTTATAGTGAAGGGTTAGATGAAACGATGAAGATCCAAATTAATAAGATTCAAGAAAGAGTTCAGGCAATTCTTGACTATGGAGTGAAGCATCCAGAATCCACCCAGGATTTACGTAAATTTTCTGATTATTACTTACCTACAACATTAGAATTAGTTCGGAGATATCGTCAATTTCATTTAAGTAATACAGAAGAAACCAATCAAGCAAAGGAAGAAATCAAAGAATCTCTACAAACAGTGGAAGAAGGATTTGCAGCTCTTTTGGATAACTTAAATACGGATTTAATGATGGATACCCGTTCAGATATATCTGTAATGGAAACCTTGATGAAACAAGAAGGTTTGATAGATCGTGATTTTTCGGAATCGTAGAAAGGAAAAAAGATGGATCGAGAAATAAAATTAACATTGGATAATACAACAGAACCTCCAAAAGCACCAGATTCTCCTATTGTAGAAAGACAAGTAGGAGAAGAAGTAAAATTAACAGAAGAAGAAAAAAGACAAGTAGAAGAATTCTCTAATAAAATAGACTTACATGACACTAAGAATATTCTTGAATATGGTGCAGGAGCCCAAAGTCAAATTGCAAGCTTTTCAGAAAAAACCCTTAGTACTGTAAAGACCAAGGACTTAGGGGAAGTAGGAGACTTACTTACTGGTGTGGTAACAGAATTAAAAAGCTTTGATATCGACGAAAAAGATAAAGGCTTAAAAGCATTTTTCAAAAAATCTGCGAATAAGGCAACAGCGTTACAAACAAAATATGCAAAAGTAGAAACAAATGTGGAAACCATAGCCAATACATTGGAAGACCATCAAATACGATTGATGAAAGATATTGCAAACTTAGATCAAATGTATGATTTAAACGCTTCTTATTACAAAGAATTGACTATGTACATTCTAGCAGGGAGAAAAAGACTGGAAAAAGCTCAAAAAGAAGAATTACCTAAATTACAAGAAAGAGCAACGGTGGATAATTCACCTGGAGCAGTACAAGAAGCAAGGGATTATGCCGAAGCCATTCATCGCTTTGAGAAAAAGCTACATGACTTAGATCTAACTCGTATGGTAAGTTTACAAATGGCACCACAAATTCGTATGATCCAAGGTGGAGATACGGTTATGGTGGAAAAAATTCAATCAACCTTGGTCAATACCATCCCTCTTTGGAAGAGCCAAATGGTACTTGCCCTAGGAGCTCTTCATACTGGCCAAGCAGCAAAAGCACAAAGAGAAGTAACAGATCTTACCAACGATTTATTACGTAAAAATGCTGAAGCACTTCACCAATCTACAGTGGAAACAGCAAAAGCAGCAGAGCGAAGTATTGTAGATATTGAAACTATAAAACATACCAATGACCAGCTGATTTCAGCGTTACAAGAAGTAAGGGAAATCCAAAGACAGGGCCAAAAACATCGGGAAGAAGCAAGTGGGGAATTACAAAGATTAGAAGGAGAATTAAAACAATCTCTTATGAAAATAGCATCAGAAGACTAAAAAAGGAGCCAGAAAGGCTCCCTTTATATTTGGTGCGCCATCAGGGAATCGAACCCTGGACGCCCTGATTAAGAGTCAGGTGCTCTACCAGCTGAGCTAATGGCACATAATACTTTGAATATTATACAATCTACAACAAAAAATGTCTAGGGTAAATGAAAAATTTATAGATTTTTATCCAATAAGAAATAGGTAAAAAAGATAGGGTTATGATTTAAAATTGTAAGATTTACCAAGGATCAAAAAACGAAAGAAAATATGATATTTTTCCAATACATAGGTTTAAAATCAAAGGGGGGTATCATTTCCTTAGAGGGCAAAAAGTCCAGTTAGAAAGGAGAAAATATGTTTTAAAGATTGCTATTAAAGATAAGTTAAAAGGCCGTAGAGTAATGTTAAATGTTCTCATATCCCTAGTAGTGATATTATTTCTTAGTTCTTGTGGATCAAAAACCGATTTATTTCAAGAAAAGACGAATATCACAAATGCCGAGAAGGTTAAAAAAGTGGTACATATGTTAGATTGGAAAGAGTATAAAATTGAAGAAGTTACTATAGACGAAAATAATATAATACTTCATTTACTAGGAGCTCGTCTTGATTTTAATGAGGAAGATTTACAAACTATGGTAACCAATGGAAGCCTTTTATTGGTTTTGGTAGAAGATGCAAATTCCATACAATATGAATATGATGAACCTGCCTTTGCTGTGGATAGGGAAATGGCAGGGACGATGCTAAAGACTAATTTCAATAAGACCATAGAAGATTTTCGAAAAAGCAAAGAAGATTTTAAAGAATTACAAGATGGGCTACCGAAGGTAAAGACACAAGCCGGTGTGGTACAATAAAATGACTGGTCACAAAAGGATAAAAAGACAGGTTTATAATGAACACTCATAAAAACCGAATAAAATTTAGGACTTGGCAATCTATGGAAAATTAGAATCTTAAAGGTTGTAGGGAAAATAAAAAGAACCGGCGAAGAAGGATGGAAGTTTTGACCTTCTTTGCTGGTTCTCTTTGAAAACTTGTCCTATTTAATGAATTCCCAAAAAGTTTTATTTACGAAACATTCTGTAATCTGTTTGTTTTTCTAAAAGATGACATAAAGTGTTGATGTTTTCTTTTGAAATTCTATAAGCATCCTTACCACGTCGCTCTTCCAAGGCTTGGAAGACTTGAATAATAAAATTATAAACAATTGCAAAATTATCCAGGTCTCGGAAAATATAATTTGCCAGACGATAAAGCCGATTATTTATCATGGAAATAACCTCTTTCATTACAGAATTATCCAAAAGTGTAATGATTTTTCGATTCCACTCCACCATCAAAAGCTCCATCATAGGATAATCGGATCGTTTATTGGCTTCTTCCAATTGACTTACAATGGAACGCAATTCGGCAATACCCTCATCGGTAATGGTACTTGCTAATGACTCTAAAGCTCTAGGCTCTAAAGCAAAACGGACTTCATACAGATTTAAAGATTCACTTACGGAAATTTTAGATACTATGTAACCTTTTCTAGGAAAGTTTACAACTAAACCATCTGCTTCCAGTTCTCTTAATGCCTCTCGTACCGGCGTTCGGCTTACTTCCAACTCTTTTGCGATATTCATTTCGACTAGACGGTCTCCTGGTAAAAGCTCATTATTAAGAATTTTATCTTTCAGTTGTAAATAAACAGACTTACTTAATGATCTTTTTAATTTATCCATCCCCATAGAGTTGCTCCTTTACTATTTTAATCTTATACACTATTATATCAAAAATAGGTCAATAATGTAAAGTATTAAAAAGAAAAGCACAGAAATTATGGATTTATAAAAATTTTACAGTATTAAAATTGATGAAGAAAAGAAATAGAAAATAATACTTTCTAAGACCTCTTTCATATTGACAAAGTTAGTATCTATTGTATAAAATGAGGGAAAAGTAGGAAAATAGGAGGACTTATGGAAATTATAGTGGCAAAATTTGGGGGATCTTCCCTGGCCAATGCAAATCAGTTTAAAAAAGTAAAAAAAATTATAGAAGAAGATAAAAGAAGAAGATATATTGTTCCTTCCGCTCCAGGAAAGGAACATGCTGATGATACGAAAATTACAGATTTACTATACCTACTATATGACTTAGCTTCCCATAAAATATCTTACTTGGATATTTGGGAGATGTTTGTACATCGGTATGAAGATATTTGTAGAGAATTAGAACTTAATATTGATTTAAAACCTTACTTTGACCAAATTCAGAAGGATTTGGAAAAAGGGGTGTCTAAAGAATATTTATCCTCCCGTGGAGAATATCTAAATGGGGTTATTTTAAGTGAATATTTAGGATTTGCCTTTGTGGATTCTGCTTCGGTCATGTTTTTTAAAGATGATAGTCGACTAGATGGGGAAAAAACATATCGTGCCTTAGCAAAAATGGCAAAGGAACATGAATATGCAGTGATCCCAGGATTTTATGGAAGTGATCCAGAAGGAAAGATAAGAACTTTTACAAGAGGTGGAGGAGATTTATCTGGAGCTATAGTTGCTAGAGGAGTTCAAGCTTCACTCTATGAAAATTGGACAGATGTAAGTGGATTTTTAGCTGCAGATCCAAATATTGTGGATCATCCTCGTCATATCGATGCCATTACCTATCAAGAATTACGGGAGCTTTCCTATATGGGAGCAGGAATCTTACATGATGAAGCAATTTTCCCAGTGGTTAGTGAAGGGATTCCAATATTAATAAAAAATACGAATGCTCCAGAAGATAAAGGGACAAAAATTGTTCAACAAATTCGTGAATTAGAAGATGAATATGAAATTACAGGAGTAGCAGGACGAAAGAACTTTTCTGTTATTAATATTGAAAAAGTTCAGATGAACCGAGATCTTAGTTTTCACCGTAAGATTATGTCTATTTTAGAAGCCAATGATATTTTCCTTGAACATATGCCTTCTTCCATTGACTCCCTTTCCTTAATCATTGCTGATAAATATCTTCAAGGAAAAGCAGAAATAGTTATGAATGAAATAAAAACCTTTGTCAATCCAGATAGTATTACCTTACAGTCTAATATTTCTCTTATTGCAGTGGTAGGTCGTTCTATGATTAATCATATAGGTGCATCTGCAAAACTTTTTAGTGCCTTGGCAAGTCATGGTATAAATATTCAAATGATTATTCAAGGTTCTAGTGAGATGAATATTATTGTGGGTGTGGATACTAAAGATTTTGAAGAAGGAATTCGAAGTATTTATAAAGGGTTTTCAAAAGTTTGACGTATAAAAAGTTACAAGCTATAATATGAATAGAAAATAAATAACGGGGTGCAATTGCTGAGAGAGGAAACTCAACCCGATGAACCTGTTCAGGTAATGCTGGCGTAGGGAATATTAGAATTCTTTGACCTTTGCCTTGCAGAGGTCTTTTTTTGTAGAAAGGAGTTATTATGAAAGCAAGTATAGCCATTCAAATCTTACCTCAAGGGGTGGAAGAAAAACGATTGTTAGAAATTGTAGACTCTTGTATTGAATTAATTGGATCAAAGGGATACCACTATGTTGTCACTCCATTTGAGACAGTAATTGAAGGAGATGATATGGAGGAACTTTTAGATATTGTAAAAGAGCTTCAAAAACTTGTTGTAGATCAAGGAGCGGAAGGAGTAGCCACCTATATCAAACTTTGGTATAGCCCAAAAGGAGTGCTGACGATTGAAGAAAAAGTGGAAAAACATAAACATTAATTACTCTTCCATTCTTGTATTCTTAGGAATAGTATTCTTTTGGCAAGTAATTTCTGTAACAGGACTGGTCCCTTCCTTTTTATTACCATCACCTGGAGATGTATTACGAGCCTTTGTTATGGATTTTTCTCTATTACTCCATCATTTAAAAATAACTTTAGTAGAAGCTTTATTAGGACTAGGTTTAGGACTATTTTTAGGATTTTTGGCAGCTTTACTTATGGACCGTTACCCAAGAGTTTATCGAGGACTTTATCCTTTACTTGTTGTAACACAAACAGTTCCTACAGTAGCTATTGCTCCTTTACTTGTACTATGGATGGGCTATGAAATGGCGCCAAAGATTACTTTAATTGTGATTGTGACTTTTTTCCCTATTGCTGTAAATCTTTATGAAGGATTTCAACATGCTGATCCAGATCAAATAAAATTAATTCATGCTATGGGGGGAAATACACGAGATGTATTTAAATATGTAAAATGGCCAGCAGCTTACCCTCAATTTTTCAGTTCTTTAAAAATAGCAGTGTCTTATTCTGTGGTAGGTGCTGTGATTGCTGAGTGGCTTGGTGGCTTTGCTGGGTTAGGAGTGTACATGACTAAGGTTAAAAAATCATATTCCTTTGATAAAATGTTTGCTGTAATATTTTTAATATCCATCTTATCCTTACTATTAATGGGATTAGTACGATTACTTCAAAGAAAGATGATGCCTTGGATTTATAAAGGAGAATAAAATGAAAAAAATAATTTCAATCTTATTAATATTTACTTTATTACTACCACTTTCAGCTTGTGGAGGAAAAGAAGAGACTAAAAGTAATGAATTAAAGGAAATAACATTTGTGTTAGATTGGACACCAAATACAAATCATACTGGGATTTATGTGGCACAAGAAAAAGGGTTCTATGAAGAACAAGGGTTGAAGGTAAATATTGTTCAACCACCAGAAGATGGTGCAGAAAGTTTAGTTGCAGGTGGAAAAGCTGAATACGGAGTAAGTTTCCAAGATATTATGGCAACTGCTTGGTCAAAAGAAGATCCACTACCAATAACTGCAATTCTAGCTATTATTAATCATAATACCTCTGGAATATTGTCTGGGAAAGACAAAAACATTCTAAGTCCAAAGGATATGCAGGGTCATAACTATGCCACTTGGGATGATCCTATAGAACAGGCAATATTAAAAAATGTGATTGAAAAAGACGGTGGAGATTTCTCAAAAGTAGAAATGCTCCCTTCAACAGTAACAGATGCTGTTTCTGCATTACAAACGAATGTAGATTCCCTTTGGGTTTATTATGCATGGGATGGAATTGCAACGGAAGTAAAAGAAGTGCCTACCAATTATTTCGAATTTATAGATATTAATCCAGTATTTGACTACTATAGTCCTTTTATCATAGGTAATAATAAATATATGGAAGAACATCCAGAAGAAGTAAAAGCATTTTTAAAAGCAACTGTAGAAGGATATACTTTTGCAATGGAACATCCAGAAGAAGCTGCTGAAATCTTATGTAAAGCAAATCCAGAAATAGATGAAGAGTTAGCAAAAGCATCTCAAGTTTGGTTAGCCGATAAATATCAAGAAGATGCACCACGTTTTGGAGAATTTGACAAAGATAGATGGAATAATTTCTATCAATGGTTGTGGGAGGAAAAATTGATTGAACGAGAAATTGAACAAGACTTTGGATTTACCAATGAATTCCTACCAGAATAAACCGAAACTTGAAGTAAAACATTTATATAAAACCTTTGACAATACCCTAGTTTTAAAAGATGTTTCCCTTTCTCTTTACGAAGGGGAAATCATCTCCCTTCTAGGAGTAAGTGGAAGTGGGAAAACTACAATCTTTAATATTATAGCGGGGCTTTTACAACCAGAAGAAGGGGAAGTGTTTTTAGAAGGGAAAAATATTACAGGAAAAACAGGATTGGTCAGTTATATGCTTCAAAAGGATCTTTTATTAGAACATTTGCCTATTGTGGATAATGTAGCCTTACCCTTATTGTTAAAAAAAGTTCCAAAAGAAGAAGCTCGGAAGAAAGCTAGTGAATTATTTCAAAAATTTGGTTTAGAAGGAACCCAAAAATCCTATCCAAAAGAATTATCTGGGGGGATGGCCCAAAGGGCAGCTTTACTTCGAACCTATCTTTTTTCCCAAGAAGTGGCATTGTTAGATGAACCATTTTCCGCCCTAGACGCTATTACTAAAAGCCATATTCACGAGTGGTACTTAAATATTATGAAAGAAATTAAACTATCTACTATTTTTGTCACCCATGATATAGATGAGGCTATTAAATTGTCTCATCGGATTTATATTCTATCTTCCCATCCTGGGGAAATCATAGAGGAACTTCAAGTCAATCGTGAAATTATGGATTCCAAAGATTTCTTCTTAACAGAAGAATTTCGAGAACTAAAACAAAAAATATTAAGTCTACTTTCTTAAACTCCCTTTTTGGGAGTTTTTTTATAAGTCATTTTAAGTAGGAATTTTAGTGCATGGAATTTTCTTTTAAGGTACTATAAATATAAGAAGAATATAAAACGATAAAATCACGAAATAGATAAGGAAATAAAAATGAAAAAATTACGTAGATTAAGAGAAAGCCTAGAAGGAAAAAAAGAGGATATTTTTATCGCTTTAGAAAAAGATTTAGGTAAAAGTCCTTCGGAAGCTTATTTATCAGAATACCTTATGACGAAAACAGAATTGGACTATATTCTTCGCCATATAAAAAAGTGGAGAAGACCAAAATCTGTACCAACGTCAATATTACATTTTTTCAGTAGGTCTAAAATATATTCTATGCCCTATGGGAAAGTTGGAATTGTCGTTCCTTGGAACTATCCCTTTCAGCTGGCGATGATTCCCACTATAGAAGCCTTGGCTGGGGGAAATCAAATAATATTAAAAATGTCAAGTAAAACTCCTTGTACTTCCCAACTTGTTAAAGAAATATTTAGGGAGGTTTATACAGAAGATGAAGTTATGGTTTATGGCTGGAATCCTGGAGATAAAGAAAGATTTTTCCAAGAAGACTTAGACTTTTTATTTTTCACAGGATCTACAAAAACAGGTAGAATCATGGCAGAACATGGGGCAAAATTGGGGATACCTGTAGTACTGGAACTTGGAGGGAAAAGCCCGGCGATTGTATGCTCCTCAGCAAATATAAAAGTTACGGCAAAAAGAATCCTTTGGGGGAAACTGATGAATGGGGGACAAACCTGTGTAGCTCCGGATTATGCCTTAGTACATCATTCGATAAGAGAAGAATTTATAAATGAATTGGATAAAGCAAAAATAGAAATGGTTGGAGAAGAACCATTGGAAAATCCAGAATATCCTAAAATTATTGATGACCATAGTATGAAACGACTACTGGCCTTGGTTTGGGAAGAGGGAATTTACGGTCCTATCTATGTGGACGAAAAAGAGCGGAAAATGGCCCCTATTTTTTTTGAAACCACAGTGGACAGTCCCTTTATGAAAGAAGAAATCTTTGGTCCTTTTTTGCCAATTTTAACCTGGAACCATGAAGAAGAAGTGAAGGAAATCATAGCTCGCCATCCTAATCCCCTGGCACTATATCTTTTTACCAAGGATCAAAGAGAAGAAAAGATATTTTTTGAAGACCTGAACTTTGGAGGAGGTTGTATTAATGATTGCCTTACCCACTTGGCCAATCATCATCTTCCCTTTGGAGGGATTGGACAAAGTGGACAGGGTAGATACCATGGGAAAGAGGGATTTGAAACCTTTACTTATCAAAAATCTTGTTTAAAGAAATCTTTTTGGCCAGATATTCCCTTGCGCTATCCCCCTTTTAAGGATAAAGAAAAATGGATCAGAAAATTGTAAACATTTGTAACTATTTTATTTCTATAGAATATTTATAAAAGGATATATATTTATAAATTAAAACCATGGAAAGGAGTGTACCATGTCTTTATTATTGTTGATGATCCTTTGTACGGTTATAACTTATTATTTGGTTTTAAAAGAAATGATGGGGAAAAAAGACTCTCCTTGGATTTCTCTACTTGGTATAGGTCTTTTCTTTTATGGATACTTTCGCATGTTATTTATGACATTTCCCAAGGATCCTTTAAACATTGCTTTGCTTTTAGGAGGGGCCTTGATTCTTGGCGGTGCCTATCCATGGGAAAAAAGGAATTTTCTATTATCCTTTTATAACTTTGCCCTTTTTTTCTTTGGAATCTTAGGGATGCAAATGGGAATTAAGACTTTGAATTGGACTTCTGACATCATATTTTTTATCCCCTTTGGTCTGGTTTTGTTAGGATATGGCATTTTTCTTTTGGCAAAAAGACCTTGGCATAATAAGGAAATATACCCTATTACGGTCATGGCCATCCTTATGGTTTTATCTTTTGCAATTCGCATGGATAAGGTGTCCTATGTCGAAGGGAAGAAACTTTTAAGTGAGCCTCTATATGCTCTAACTACAGAGATTACAGAAAATGGCCATGGAGGGAATAAATCTCAAGATAATTTTAGATATAAGATTTTTTCCTATTCCAAGCACCATGTATTGGAAAAATTAGATTATGATTTGATGGCGATGATTTCCAAACTGGATAAAAATGAGGTTGGTTTTTCTTGGGTTATGGATGAAAGTAAGGTGAGATCCCAATTTCCCAGTGCCTATGAAATGTATGAATTCAAAGGCTTGGGGGAAGGTCTTACAAAATAATTGTTAAAAAGGTCTTAAGGTCAATCTATAACTCTAAAATCATAACCAGCTTTTTTAATCTTCCTAATATTTGATAAAGGGAGTTCAAACAGGTAGGTAGGCTTAAATTTTGTATCTACTTTGTCATACTATCGTCAGAAAGTTGATACTTTTTCTGAGAAAAAGTATGGTATATTAAAGATATATTCATATTATTCTTAGGAGGTTACTATGTTACACAAATGGAAACCATATCTTATCATTGGAATTTGTATCTTGTTACTAGGTTGCCAAAAAAATAATAAGTTAATCATGAATCCGAAACAAAAAGAACAACCAGGAGTAACCCAAATCTCAATTTGGTATACAAAAGATGTAAAGATTCCAGAAGACAAACAAGATAAAATAAGAGGACGATTGGAAAAGGCATTTGAAAGGATCACCAATTTAGAAGAATGGGAAAAAGAAGAAAAAAATACAGAATACTTAGCCAAAGAAATTATGGAGATGAAAGAAAAGGAAATCTTTGAGGGATTAGACCTTACAAAAGATGAGGTTGAAACTGTAAAAGAAACTTTGAAACTTCGTTATTTAAAAGGCTGGATATCCTATGATATTGATGGGATAGAAGCGATTACCATTCCTGCAGAGGAATATGAAAAAAATCCTGACCTTTGGAATATTCCGGGGATTGAAAACCATATTGAATAAGAAATATCTAATAGATGATTACATAAAAAGACAAGCTCCCTCATACTCGGAGCTTGTCTTTTCTATATCAATAACCTTCTTATCTATTATTCAAAGTAAGTTTTTAAATCCTCAGGGTTAAGATCTTTTAAACCCATTTTTTCTAAAGTTCTACCTGTTTCAAAATAATTGGTTTCATTATAGGCAGAGGCCAAAGTAATAACTGCTTGGACTACAGGAACTTCCAGTCCTGCAAATTTTGCTAATTCATAACATGGTACCAAGAGATAAGGCACATCTTCAGTGATATATCTTGCTTTTGATGAGTTAGGAGCATTATGAATTTTTCCATGGGTAACGGATTTGCGATTAAAGTCGTATACCGTCTCTTCATTGGTATTGTATAAAAGATTCATCGCTTCCAATTCTGTTCGAAGTTTATATCCTAAGGCATTTCCTACAGATAATCTTTCTTCGTCCATTCTCTTTGCTGCATTCGCAGTTGCAGTACTACAACAGTCCTTGTAATAATTAAATTCTCCATTAAAGTTTTCTAGGATTCCAATATTTACTGTGGTCATCATAGGATGGCCTCCAAAGTTTATATTTTCCAACCCAGCTACAATAGGATTGTCTAAGATTTCAACGGGAATAGGAATAAAGCTCTCTAAGATTTCTTTAAGCTCATCATTAGCTTTGTTTTTTGGGAAAACACTTAATGATAAGAACTCTTTTAGTCCCATGATTCCTACTACACCAGGTTCTGTTAATCGACAGGCCCAAGGAATGGTAATGGCATCCATAAAGGTGATATCTAAGTCTTTTTTGTCACTTTCTTTAAGAATCTTATTTAATACAAGTCCACCATAGTTTCCTGGCATAAGTAGTATTTTCATACCAGATTTTAAATGTGGAAGCATAGAATCAAAGAAGATTTCTTGTGCAAAAGAAGGACAAACCATAACAATCATATCACTAAATGCCATAGCTTCTTCTACATTTGTCGTTGCTAAAGAAATATCTTCAAATCCAGGCAAAATCATTTTTGCCCCATCTTCCTCATCCTTTGCCTTAATTCCTCCGGCTTTTTGAATAGCTTCAATTTGTGTGGGGAACTGTGGAGAATCATAGATACATACCTCATGGCCTAATTTGGCAAAATGATATGCTGCTGTGACGCCTCCATTACCTGCTCCAAATACTGTAAGTTTCATATTATACCTCTCTTTCTTATATCATCATATTTGCTAACGTTAATACACCAACGGTAATTACAATAATCCCTATAAAAAATGGCATTGCATGTTTGAACCAACGTTGATAAGGGACATTTGCTATAGTTAAAGCACCGATTAAAACCGTTTGGGTTGGGGAAATAAAGTTCATAGTTTG
>JAUNVD010000085.1:0-2293 GCA_030537855.1 Tissierellia bacterium
ATTAAAAACATCCCCATAAGACTGCCGTTAAAGACTAAAACTGGTGGTAAGATATTTTCTTTGTCTGAAAGAAGTTTCATATCTTCAAACTGAGGCTTAACAACAAGAGCATCCATATTTTCCTCTAATGTTTCCGAAGACTCCATATGAATCACTTTTATAATATTTTTAAATCGTCCTGATTCGTAGCCTTGGAGAAAATGCTCATAGGCCAATTGATTCTCTTCATCTAAATATATTTTTGCTGCCGGTTTAGATTTTTTCTCCCCCATATATTTCATATCCTCATAAGAATTCATAATATGGATATTTGAATGGTCTGTTTGGTAAAGATCCACCTTTTTCTTTTCTTTTTCTATTTTTATGACTACTTTTTCTACCTTTTGATCTACATCGTATTGTAGTAATTGGTTTAAGTAGGCTTCTTTTATTTCTTTAGGTAAATCTAAATAAATATATTCATCCACATGTTTATTAAAATTTTCAGGAATGATAAATAAAAAGAAAACTAAAATTAAGAGAGTCATAAAAATTTCCACATAGAAATAATAGCCACGAGATGCTAATATCATCTCTTTTTTTAAGCTGGATAAGAGTTTCATCTATCTCAGCTCCCTTCCTGTCACTTGTATGAAAATCTCTTCTAAAGTGGCCTCCTTCGTATGCATAGTCTTAATTTCATGCTCTAAAATAATCTTTGCTAACTTTCTTTTATCTTCGTCTTCCACGGTGGAGAAGGAGTCGGTACATAAGGTACCATTTTCCATATATTCCACCTCAACTATTTTTTCCCCATATTTCAATTTTAAATTCTTAGGAGAGTCAATAAGGATGATTTCACCGTCAACAATAAAAGCTACTCGGTCACAAAGTTCATCCGCAATATACATATTATGGGTGGTTAAAAAAATAGTGACTCCTTGTCCATTCTTTTCCCTTATGATATTCTTAATTTCTGCAGCAATTCCTGGATCCAAGCCGGTGGTAGGTTCGTCTAAAAACCAAAGTTCAGGATTATTTATCATCGACCTTGCAAAGGTCAAACGATGTTTCATTCCCTTCGAAAACTCACCAGCTTTTACTTTAGCCTTGTCAGCTAGCCCCACCATCTTTAAGAGCTTTTCGGAAGAAGTGGTGGGAACATCAAAAAGCTTTGCATAAAAATCTAAATTTTCCTTTGCCGTTAATTTGCTATAAACATTGGATTGTTCAAAGCTCATGCCAATTTTATTAAAGCGTTCTTTTGACAGATTGTGAATGTCATCACCAACAATTTGTACATCTCCTTCTTGCATTTGTAAAAGGCCTGTTAAAATATTTTGTGTTGTAGACTTTCCTGCACCAGAAGGACCTAAAAATCCAAAGATCTCCCCTTTCTCAACATGAAAAGAGATATCTTTCACTTGGTAATTTCCATCCTTATTATACGAATAGCTTAGATTTTTAACATTTATCATCACTGCCCTCCTTGTAAAAACAATTTCGGAAAAAATCAAGATAGTTGTAAAAGTTTTGAGCCAGCTTTTCCATATGAAAATCTTCCTTTGTTTTCATATTACGCATTAATTCTTCCCCATAACGATCCAAGGACCATCTCACTACATTTACAGCCTTTTCAATATCAAGTCCTTCTTTAAACAAAGAATAATCAATATTTTTTGTATATATCGAATTATAATCTTCCATATTAAAATTAGGGGCAATTTCTATGATTTCTTCCAATGGAGTATGAAGAAATGCCTGTACTGAAAAATCACTGATAAAAGGATATTCTGATGCAAGCTTCAGTTTCATATAAATGATTTTCCAAATACGCTCCAGTATATCTCCCTTATCCCAATCAATTTCTTTTAAGATTTTTTCAGACATTGTTGTAATGGTAAAATATATTAGATAATGGTATAAATTTTCTTTGCTGCCAAAATAATGAAATAGTAGTCCCTTGGATACCTGAGCATCCTCTATGATATTATTTGTGGATGCTCTTTCAAAATCATTCTCCCCAAATTCTTTCATGGCACTATTGATAATTCGATTTAATTTTTTACTATCTGCATTTTCCAATCGTTTAAGTAGCTCTTTCATCATCTCACCTATCTCCCATTATTATGTATTGACTAGACTGGTCAATTATATTTTACATCTATTGACCAGTTCAGTCAATAATATTTTTTATAATCCTAAAGATGTATTGATTAAAAATTTGCTTTATATTGAAGATATGACCAATTTATTGGAAGGAATGGATTCTGACAAATTCTACCTTCATTTATTTTAAGTAGTCTAACGAAAA
>JAUNVD010000085.1:2393-4448 GCA_030537855.1 Tissierellia bacterium
CCTTGTTTATGAAAATCCTCATTTTTCAATGAAAAAAATTCTTCGCTACTATATGTATTAGATATCTTTCCATCTACAATTAAATAGACTTTATCTACCAAATTTTTTAAAAAAGAAAAACGATGTTCGGCAATGATGATCGTCTTGCCCATGGATTTTAAAATCTTTAGCATTTCTCCCACTTTTTTGGTATAAATGCTATCTAAATTCGCCGTCGGTTCGTCTAAAATGATGATTTCATTATCACTTATATAGCTTTGTGCAATGGAGAGAATTTGCTTTTCTCCACCAGAAAGTTCAAAAATAGAACGGTTCATTAAATGATGAATTTGGAATAAGTCCACTGTTTCTTTTAATCTTTTTTCCATAACTTCCCTTGGAGTCCCAATATTTTCTAAATAAAAGACTAGTTCCAATGTAGTATCTGTATTAAAAAAATGAGTTTTAGGATTTTGAAAAACCGTAGAAACAAGTTTTGATATGTCATATAACTCCATATCTTTAGGATTTTTCCCGTCAATCCAGATATTTCCTGTAACCCTTGCTGATTCATAATGGGGAATCAGTCCGTTTATCAATTTTAAAATAGTGGACTTTCCACTTCCACTAAGACCAGTGATAAGTATAGTTTCTCCTTTTTTAATCGTAAGATTCAAATTTTTTAAAATTTCATCTTTCCCATAGGCGAGGGACACATTTTCAAATACAATCATAATAAATCCACCACCATAATCCCTATAATACTTCCAATAAATAAAAAATCTATAATGCCAAAGGAAACTTGTCGTAGTCTCACTTTTTTACAAGGATCAGAAAGAGCCTTAGTTTCTGCATATTTTGCAATATCTTCTGCAATTTCTGAGGATATAGAAAGTAAAGGTACATAAATATATTCCATGGCAAGTAAGGGTTTTTTCAAAGAAATACCACGCATTTTCATAGCAAAGCGAATATTTTTATATTCTTCTTTAAATGACGGGCCAAAGCGAAACATCGTAGCAATGGGTATACTTAGATTTTTAGATACATGGAGTTTGTCCAAAGAAGTGACAATACTTCCTACATCTGTCGTTTTAATTAAAAATGCCCCTGCCATAAATGGAAGATAAAACATCTTAATAATAAATATGATGGTGGCAAACATATAGAAAAATGCTGGCAAATTTTTCATATCCACATCATTTAAACATATAAATAATATCATATAAAATCCAAGATTTTTAATCCCTTCTTTTCTTTTACCTAGAAGAAAATAGAGGATGGAAAAGATGATTACAATACCCAAACTTGCATATTTTCCATATACTGCTGTAACAGAAAATGAAATCAATAATAACACGATAATTTTTGTTATGGGATTAGGATTATACTTTTTATGTTTATTCATTTTCATTTCATTCGCTTAAAAGGAAGTCCGATTAAGCAATCCCCGCTTTTTCGAAATGTTTCTTTAAAAGCTTTTTACCGATAATTGCACCGATATATCCCCCTAGAAAAGCACCAAGGATGACTAAGAGCATATTTGGCCAAGTGATTAGCCTTTCTAATGATTCAAAGTATCCATCTGGCATCATACTTAAGGTTAATTCTTTATACTTCTCATGCATTAAAAGCATTTGCATCAGGGAAAAACAAATCCAAATATTAAAGACGGCACAAGCAAGGATATCTTTTTTCAAGCTTCTATACTCTCCACTTCTACGAATCATTTCAGCAATAAGCATTACAACGAAAGAACCAAGGGGAAGGACATAGGTATGTCCCATAAAAAACATTGACAAGGGAGCAATAATACCAAAAATAAATAATGCCCATGGTTTTGGAACTTTTGCTTCAAAGAGCATAACAATGGTTCCAGCAACAATACCAAGAACGGTAGGATACACTAAAAAGAGAATTGGAATCATACCCATCATTCCTATTGCAAACATAACTGCAAAGTAAACGACGACAAAGACTCCTATTAATATAAGGTCTTTAACTTTTAATTTTCTTTCTTGTAAATGATTCATATTACACCTCTATTTCTTTGATTTTTTTATAGTAATCATATTG
>JAUNVD010000022.1:0-6285 GCA_030537855.1 Tissierellia bacterium
TTTCTCTTACACTATGTATTTTTCATGGTTCCTATCTCTTTCGAGATAGCTTATTAATTATAGCATCGGTTACCAAGGATGTCAAGAAGTTTTTTGAATTTTCCGATTATAATTTTTTTGCTGTCTTATTAAGTAGACAACTTCTTAATATTAACATGGAATTTTTATTCCGTCAAGATGTTTTAAAAAGTTTTTTCAAAATATTTTCTTCTTCAAAAGACAGCTTAATTAGGATAACAAGTATTTTCCTTTCTGTCAACTATTTTTCAAATTTATTTATTTTTCTTTTACAATTCCAACTATTTCTTTTGTATATCTTACTTTATTGATAAGAAGGAAAATTTTTATGTTAATTAAAAAAGAACCTGGTGTGAATACACCAGATTCTTTTTACAAACTAAAATGTTTCTTCTGTTCCAATCAATACTGTATTTGTTTTTTGATCATAGCCAATGTCAAATAAAAGGAATTCTGCTAAATCTCTTAATCGAAAAAAAGTATAGTCTTCTATAACATAGGCCTTTGGTTTTCCCTTTGCTAAGTCATAGACCAAAATGTCTTGAATTTCTACTTGTAATTTAGATTTACTTGGATATCCTATTCCATCCGTTTTTTTAATCATAGGAGTATCTTTTAATACTGGTTTGCGTCCTAAGGGAACTCGTAAAATAATTGTTTTTGTATTTTCTTGATATCCCACTTCAAATGCACACATTGTATCTTTAAAATATTTCGCCACATCTCTTAGACGGTAGTAATTATTTCCTTCTATATTATAGCCTTTTAACGGTACTTCTTTTCCATTGATCTTAACATTTTGAGGGCTATAAATCGCTTCCTTTTCCTCAGCACCATAGGTAGTTATCGGTAGAATCATTATAATAAGTAATAGTAAGGTACAAATTCTTTTCATATGGCAAACCTCCCTTAGGTTATTTATACCCAAAGACAGCTAGGTCTCGTGTTTTTTACATTTCTTAATAGAGTAAATATTTTTTCCGTTCTTCTTTAAATGTATTCACATCTTTTTCATAGCTTTTTACAATCTCATCAGGATTTTTCTTAGCCTTTAATGCTTTTCCCATTTTATCGGATCCCCAAATCAATTCAAACATTGGTAGTTTATCTTCTTTCACTGGTATATTTAAAGTAGTCATTTGATTGGCAGTAGCTAGTAAATAGACCCCTGTTCTTCCAGGGTTATAAGTATGGTAATCTTTCACAATAACCTTTACACCTCCACGGGACCCTTTGTCTTGTCCTTGAAAACTAACTCCTGGCAAGCCGTATGAATTCATTTTTTTTGCAAATTCTTGGCTATCTAATCCTTTTGCTCCAACCCAATGAAATTTATCTCCTTGTCCGAATCCAGTTCCATCTCCAATTCCCGTTGCCATATAGTGAAATGCTGATTCTATTGTAGGGATATTAGGTGAAGTTTGAACCCATGGTAATTTTGTGTCTTTCCAAACCATATCCCTTGTCCACCCTTTCATAGGAATGACTTTTAAATTACAACCTATCTTTCTATTGAAGAATTGAGCCAACTCTCCAACTGTCATTCCATGAGCCATAGGCATTTCATCTACCCCTACAAATGAACGATATTCTGGTTCTAGCATAAAGTTTTCTACAATAAGGCCACCTAGAGGATTAGGCCGATCTAATACAACGACTTCTTTCCCATATTCTTTAGCTGCTTTCATTACATAATTTAAGGTGGATATATAGGTATAGGTTCTAGAACCAATATCTTGCATATCATAGACGAAAACATCTAGATTTTTAACCATATCTTTAGATGGTTTTCTTGTTTTTCCATAAAGACTATACACTGGCAATTGATATCTTTCGTCAAAATAACTTGAAACATAATCTCCTGCTTTAATTTTCCCATCTAATCCATGTTCTGGACTATAGGCTCCAATCACTTTTGTTTTAGGATAGGCTTGAAGGATTTCTACTATACTTCTCCCTGTAGAGTCAACTCCTGTTTGATTGGTAACAATCCCAATATTTTTTCCATCAATATACGAAGAAAATTCTGTAGTCAATCTTTCATTTCCAAGAATCACCTGATCTCCTTCTACTTTTGGTTTCTGGTTTGGAGATAATTCCACAGATTTAGGAACCATAATCATAGCAATATTTCTCTTTCCATCATAGTCCACCATAAATCCTAATAGATTTCCCATTTCTCGTAATTTGAAATAATTGTAACCGTCAATATTGTATACCTGATAGTCCTTGGAACCATTTCCTTCTAGATAAATTTTCATCCTCTTTGGTAGTGCCTTTTTCTCTATATTTCCTAATGGTTTTAAATCATCTACCATTTTTTTATATTTTTTATCTGGAAAAATATGAATTTCTTTATAATCTCCTGAAAGTTCAAAGTTTAGGTTCTCATCACCTAACACAGTTGCTAAATCTCTTAATTTAAAATAATTATATCCATTAATATTATATCCTTGGATTGGAGAGGCCTTTCCATTTATTTCAACCTTTTGTGCTCCAGGAATCGCCCTTACCTTTTCAGCTCCATATGTAGTAGTTGTTAACAGTAAAAGAATCCCGATAATTCCTAATATTTTTTTCATATTAACACCTTTCTTTATTTTTTATGATTACCTTCATTATAACATGAGAGATTTTTCCTTCCTATTAATTTACTATGACAATGTTTTAAATTTTCATATGCTAT
The DNA here is from genome assembly GCA_030537855.1 of Tissierellia bacterium. Lineage (GTDB taxonomy): Bacteria > Bacillota > Clostridia > Tissierellales > Peptoniphilaceae > JAUNVD01. The sequence continues at coordinate 2,705 of JAUNVD010000022.1, forward strand.
AATACATTTATGAGTATGAAAGATCGAAGTTTAAGAAAATTACATCGTGAAAAAATTTTAAATATATTACCTATGATTGAGTATGAGGAGTTTCCACAAGCTGTTCTACATTATTATGATCAACATCAAAGAAATCTTCCTTGGAGGAAAGATCCTTCTCCCTACCATGTTTGGATTTCTGAAATCATGTTACAACAAACTAGGGTAGAAACTGTTATCCCTTACTATGAAAAATTCCTAAAGAAACTTCCTAAGGTTATGGATTTAGCAAAAGCTACTGAAGACGAGCTCCATAAACTTTGGGAAGGACTTGGATACTATCGACGTGTTAATCATATGAAAAAAGCAGCAATAATAATGGTTGAAGAAAATAAAGGGGAACTTCCAAAAACCTATCAAGAGTTATTAACCCTCCCTGGGATCGGCCCTTATACAGCTGCAGCGATTGCATCGATATCTTATGGAGAAGTAATCCCAGCTATGGATGGAAATCTTTATCGTATTATGAGTCGTGTCTTGGGAGAGGATGGTTTTATTACTAAAAGAGGACCTCAAAAGTTTTTAACAGAAGAAACCTATCTTCGTATGGACCATAAAAGACCGGGAGCTTTTAACCAAGGCCTTATGGATATTGGTGCAGGAATTTGTATTCCCAATGGAAAGCCCCTTTGTGACCAATGTCCTATCATTAAGTTTTGTTATGCCTACCACCAAGGTAATCCTATGGAGTATCCTGTAAAGCCAGCTAAAAAATCAAGGAAAATAGAACATCGAACTATTCTACTTTTACAAAGAGGAAATCAAGTGGCACTTTTACAACGTCCTAAAACAGGTCTTTTGGCAGGGCTTTGGGAATTTCCATCTTTACAAGGAGATTTAGAAAAAGAGGATGTTTTAAGTTACTTAGAAAGTAAAGTAATACCTGTAAAAAGTATAGAGAAGCTCTTAGAAACGAAGCATATTTTTTCCCATATAGAATGGCATATGGTTGGTTATTTTGTAAGGATCAAGGATATCCCTATGGCAAGGGAAAATGATACCTTTACTTGGGCTAGTTTTCATGAATTAGAGGAAGAGTATGCCCTGCCTTCTGCTTTTGAAAACTATCGAAATTTTATTTTGAAACACCTAAAGAAAGGAATGTACTATGAAAGTAAAAAATGAATGGAACTTACCTCCCCTCTTTTCTCAAGATAAACCTTTTATAAAAGAATATCATCGCCAAATGAAAAATTGTACGGATCCTTTTGGACGTAAGGACACCATCCATTTTTGTGGAACTGCAATGATATTAAATAGGGAAAAAACCCATGTCCTTATGATTTATCATAAGATTTATGATTCTTGGTCCTTTCCCGGTGGTCATGCAGATGGAGAAGAAGATTTATTACTGGTAGGAAAAAAGGAAGCCAAAGAAGAAACGGGAATTTCTGTAGAACCTGTTTTTGACCTTGCCATTTCTTGGGATATTTTAAAGGTAAAAAGCCATGTAAAACATGGAAAAATAGTAGAAAGTCATAATCACCTAGATGGGACCTATTTATATTTTGGAGATCAAAAAGAAGAACTTGAAGTTAATCTAGAAGAAACAAAGGGAGTTAAATGGATTCCTATAAAGGATTGGGAAAAGTATGTAACAGAAGATCATATGATGAATTACTATAGAAAAGTATTTCGACGAGCGTTTACATTGTTGGGAAAAAGATGATAAACAGTCCATTTGCCGAAACAAATGGACTGTTTTTATACATCCTTCTTTCCATATTTTTCACTTAAAAGTAATACAAGAATAGAAATTCCTAATAATAGTATACAAGATTGAATAAAGGGAGCCATATTATAAGGTTCTCCACTCCAGACTTTCACAAAGTCATTAGAAATATAAGAAAATGGAATCAGGCGAGAAATAACTTGTATCTTTTCTGGAAGCTGATCCATATTTACTCCCATCATTCCCCCAAGCATCATAAACCCAAAGTAAAGGGTCATTACTACCCCATAAGTAGGGCCGAATTTTCGAAAAAAGTTTGCAATCCCATGGGCCAATACAAATAGGATAATACTAAGAATAAGTAAAACCCCAAGTAAGGTGGTAAGTCCTAGTAACTTTGGTTTTAGAATATCAAAGGATAAAAAGGCATTGATAAATTGTACTCCTAAGGCAATTATAAAAAAGAAGAATAAGGCTATAAACTTTCCTATGATTTGTTCTTTTTGAGAAAACCCAAATAACTCCATTCTTTGTGGGATTTTATTTTCTAAGTCTTGACTATAAGTACTTCCATGTCCTAAAAAGACAACAGCTAATGGTACTAATTGTAAAAATGAAATGAATATTTCTGTATAGCTTTGAGGCAAAAATTCTTGAGGAACATCTTTTAAAACAGACCTTGCAATCAGCTGGTATAAAAGGACTGGAAATAATAATCCAAAAAAGGGTATATACCAGTTTCCTATAACATTTCTCCACTCATAATAGATATATTTTTTATTGATCTTCATATGATTAACCTCGTTTTTCCAAATATTTTGCTTTTGCATTTACTGCCATAATCTCAATATCTCCACCAGACCATTTATAATCAATATTTTCTTTTCTCAAAACTTGAATCAAGGACTCTTCATCAATGTCATTACAAGAATATGCTAATAGATGTTCTGGAGAGGGGATTCTTGGATAGGAGTTTAATATATTTCTATTTTTTTCTGTATTTTTACAAATTATAATATGTTCCCCACAGTATTTTTGAAATAGGTCTTCTTTGTTCCCAAAGTCTATTACTTGTCCTTTGTGTAAGAATAGTATTTTATTTGCCAAGTCTTCTAATTCCTCATAGTAATGGGAAATGAAACATAAAGTCGTCTTTTTTCCTTGATACCATCTTAATAAAAGTTCCATTAAGTCTTGTCTCGTTTCAAAATCTAGTCCTGAAGTTACTTCATCAAAAAATACAAGAGGACTTTCCTTTGCCAATACAAGTATTAGAGTAAGTCTTTGCTTTTCACCACCAGATAATTCTTTAAATTTCCGCTTTAAACAATGGTCAAAGTTAAAAAACTCTATAAGTTCCAAAGCTTTTGGATGATTTTTAAGAGACGAACCTAGTACAGTTTCCATGATTAATTTTATTGGAACCGTGTTGACATACATATTACTTTGTAAGTGGACTCCAATATCCTTCCTAGAAATATCCATATGAACCATTCCTGTCCAAGGCACTAAATTTAAAATTCCTTTTAATAAGGTGGTCTTTCCAGCTCCATTTGCTCCGATAATTCCAATACGATCCCCTTCTTCAAAGGTAATGGGTCTTTTAATTTGTAATGCTAAAGTATCTTTGTATTTTACTTCCATTTCTTCAATGCGTATCATTTTCCACCTCAATTTCAAATTGTAAAATCACATAATGATCTTTTTCTTCAATACTAAGTTCTCCATTTAGGATATCTCCAATATTTTTAGCAATATAAAGACCTAATCCATGACCCTTAGACTCTTCTCCTACTACAAATGGTTCAAATAAATGTTCTTTTATCTTTGGATCTAATTGTCCTTTATTTTTTACAGAAAATCCATGTTC
>JAUNVD010000022.1:6385-33318 GCA_030537855.1 Tissierellia bacterium
TCGACGAGCTAATTGCCCAATTTCATCTTCTCCATTTATCTCTATCTTTGTCCATTGGGAAGGAGGCAAGGATTTTAAGCGATTTGTATGGTTTGCTAATTTTGTAATCGGATTTATAATGTTTTTAGAAAATATTTGGGATCCTATTAACACAATAAGAGCAACACATAAAAGTATCATTGGTAAACTTTCCATCACTACTGGTAATATAGAGGAAATAGACTGGGTCAGTAATGGGACAAGGGTGATAATAATAGTATTATCTTCCATGGTAAATAATAATAAGGTGGTATATTGAATATCTTGACTTTCCATTTGAGCTTTTACCATCATAGAGTTTCTTCCAAAGGGAATGAATTCTTCTACTTCTTTTACTTTAGAATCCATGTCATATTTTCTAGGTTCAAAGGAAACATCAACTCCTTCTAAAAATGAAGTGGAAGATAGCATTTCTAAAGAAGAAGGAGGAACTTCTCCTTTATTTATAGCTTTTTTATTTAGTAGACTATATCTAAGTTCATCTAAGATCTCTTTATATTTTTCATCTTTGAGATCTATAGTCATTTTCCAAGCTTTTCCCTCCATTTCCATCTCGTATCCAGTTTTAGGAATTACAAAGGTTACATTAGAATAGATATTAGGTGGATTTAAATTTTTATAGGATCTTTCCTTTAAATATCCTAAGTGTAATTCTTTTGCCCTTTGTAAATTTTCTCGATCCATATGTGCCATATATAATTTAGGCATAAGTACGATTAAATATAAAAAGATGAGTACCATAAGTAGAAGGGCAATGATTAGACTATAGACACTTACTTTTTTTCCTAATTTCATTGTTTTTCCTCCTTCCAACGATATCCAATACCAGTTACTGTTTGAATATTGTCTACAGGTAATTTCTTTCTTACATTTTTAATATGACTGTCAATAATCCGATCACTACCAAAATAATCTCCATCATATATTGCAGTAATAAGTTGTTCTCGAGTTAAACTTTGATTTTTGTGTTTATAAAGTGTTTGTAATAATAAAAACTCCGTTACAGTTAGGGGAAGTTCTTTTCCCTGATAAGATACTGTGAAAGAGGAATCGTCAATAAAAAGGTCTTTGCTGTGAACAGTGGGTTTCTTTGTCCTTCTTAAAATGGTTTCCACTCGCTTTAGTAAAATAATAGGAGAAACAGGCTTAATAACATAATCGTCTGCAAAGGAATTAAAAGCTGTTAATTGAGTTCCTTCATCATCTAATGCTGTTAGCATAATCACTCCTATCTCCGGATTATACTCATGTATAAATTCTAAAACTTCTAACCCATTGATTTTCGGTACCATAATATCTAAAATTGCAAGATCTACATCCTCCCTTTGAATGATTTTAAGGGCTTCTTCTCCATCAACGGCAAAAAACACTTGATATCCAGCAACATGTAAATATTCTCCTAGGACTTCTCGAATCATTTTTTCATCTTCCAATAATAAAATCTTTGTCACCGTTATCACTTCCCTTCTATCTTTATCATACTAGAAACTTATGGAGATGTTATGGAGAAGTTATGAATTTTATAAAAAAACCTCCTTAGAATTTCTAAGAAGGTTTTGAAATAAAAAATATTTCTATACATTTAATAATCCATAAATGTAGGGGATAAAAGATGTAAAAAAAGTACTGAGTAAATGGAGTTTTTGGCCCAGGTTTTCCATTATAAAGTTTTAAAATAGGAAAAATAATACAAAATATAAATTCTGGACTTTCTCCTAGCGTTCGTATGGGATGTTTTGTCTCTAAAGCATAGGGCAAAGTAAGACCAAAGAGAACTAGAGAAAATACAAGATAAAAGATTCCCATCTTCCTTCTATCATTCCAAAAAATATAGGTCCCTAACATAAATGCTAGGATAAAAGGTCCCCCTTCAGTGAAAAAACTTAAGAAAAAAAGTCCTAAGATACTAAGAGTTCGATACATTGGTTTTTTCATATCTCGAAAAACCCAAAGTAACATGGTGCCTAATGCTAAAGATAATAAAATATTATTGTGAATTCCACCGTCCTTTGGTAGCCATAAATTTAAAATAAAGTTTCCAAGAGCCATTGCCAATCCAAAAGCTCCAAGTCGTATGGTATATCTTTTAACATCTCTCGTATAAAAAAATCCCTCTACAGCAAGATATGCAAATCCCACTGCCACAAATCTTGATACAACATGAAAAACTAAACCAACCGTATCCGGTACTAAGGGTTGGATATGGTCTAAAACCATAAAAAATGCTAAAAATAATTTAAATTGAAATCGATTCATCATGTCCTCCTATATGGTAAAATACTACCACAGATAAAAATGAATCACAATCAAATAATATTTAAGCTAAGAATTTTTTAATAAAAAACTCCTTCCGTATAAGAAGAAGTTTTTCCGACTTAAAAATCTTTAGATTTATATATGTGATACCCTCCAAAATAGACGATACCTGTCAATATAATGGTCGTTGTTAAAAATAGGATGGTCATCTTATCAAGATTAAAGGAAAATAAACTTGGAAAACTATTTGAAATGTATTTTCCAAAGAATCGACTCCCAGGAAAGATCATTGCTATTACCAATAATCCTACAATGGCATTTCCTTTATCCCCAAAGATAATATAGATTAGAGAAATAATCATATGGATAATTAGAAAAAAAGATGTTCCAATTAAGGCAGCCTTTAAGGCTATGGAAAAGAAGGCTCCCATTTTTAATAAAGCTCCGAATGAAAGGATACCTATCATTAAATCTAAGAGGTAAAATAAAAGGAGTTTCCCTTTTAAATACCCCTTGATTCCTTTAGGTGTCGTAAAGGCAAAAACTTCAAATTCCTCTTTTCGATCCAGGTAAAATAATTTATTAGCAAAAATAATCCCCAAGTAACCTAAAACAGCAATAAAAATTCCTATAAATCCTAAATAAATCGAATAACCAACTCCCAGTAATATAAATAATAAAAAGATGATACCAGAACTGCTTTTTAACAATCGAATATCTTTTTGTAAAAATCCTATCATAATACCTCTCCTCGTATGAAAAATAACATAATATCTTCAATGGATGGTCTGTCTAAGTTTAGACTCCTATCCATCTTATTTCCATGAACCAAAAGTTGAACCCCGAATTGGGATTTACGTTTTGCAACAATAGCATCTTTGGAAATCTTTCTAGCCTCTTCTTCGGAGCAAAAATACATTCGATAATTATCTTTTAAAGTGTCTTTTTCTTCCATAAAATACAATTTTCCTTTATGGATAAAGGCAATATAATCTGCCACTTTTTCCAAATCTGACAAGATATGTGTAGAACAAAATACGGTATGTTCTGGATCTTGAATAAAATCTAAGAGAATATCTAGAATATCTTCACGTGCTCCTGGATCAAGACCTGAAGTTCCTTCATCTAGTATTAAAATTTTTGCCTGATGAGAAAGAGCAATAGCCAAGGAAAGTTTTATCTTCATTCCTTTAGAAAGTTCTTTGATTTTACGATTTTCAGGAAGGGAAAAATCATGAAGATATCTTTGGAATTGGGTGCCATCCCAGTTAGAATATAAACTAGGTAAAAACTTAACCAAATCTTTAATCTTTAAATCCTTTGGAAAATGGATTTCATCAAAAACAATTCCAAGATCATCTAGAACTTTTTCAGGAATTTCATTGGTACAGTCTCTTCCTAAGATGTTTATTTGTCCACTGTCTTGTTGTATAAGTCCTAATAGAGCTTTGATTAAGGTGCTTTTTCCAGCTCCATTTTCTCCAACTAAACCTGTAATCATTCCCTTAGGAATACTAAGATTCAAGGGTCCTAGCTGGAAATCCTTATAACTTTTCACGAGATGATGACATTGAATACTATACATGATTATCCTCCAAAATCATTAAAATTTCTTTAAGCTCCTCTAGTGAAATACCTCCACTTCGAGCTAGTGATATACTTTGTTGTAAATGATATTCTATTTTTTTTAACACTTCTTCACGAATCAAGTCCTTATTCTTTCCAGCAACAAAAGATCCTTTTCCTTGTACAGAGGTAATAAAACCTTCTTTTTCCAGTTCATCATAGGCTCTTTTTGTAGTGATTACAGAAATTCGTAATTCCTTTGCTAAAAGTCGAATAGAAGGTAATTTTTCTCCAGGACTTAATACTCCACTAATTATTTTTTCCTTTAATTGATCTTTAATCTGTTCGTAGATAGGACGATGATCTGAATTTCTTATATGGATATCCATAATACCTCCTTACTGTTCTTACTGTATATAGTGTATATGTAGACTTATAATCTGTCAAGGTAAATATTTGTAAAAATTTTAAAAAAATTTTAAAATAATGCTTTAAATTTTGTCTTTTGGGTATTATAATATTACTAAGGAGAGTTCTCCTTAGAGATCTTTGACAACTTCATCCAACCTAAAAGAAGTATTCGTTTTAAAAAACGATTGATTCTATATATTTTAATTTATTTCAAAGAAATATCTTTAAGATAGATAAGAAGTTTTTCAAAGATAAAGGAGTATTTGCTCCTAAATGATTATATTGTACGTTAGCTCTTTATTTTCATGAATTGACGAGAACGAAAACTTTCAAAAGGAGAACGGACTTTCAAGTACGATTTTGAAAAAGATCTAATTGATCAAGTCAGAAAATACAGTTGCATCCCATGATTGCGTTTTTATAAGCACTCCGATTATATAAGTTACTTTATGATCGTTAATACAACCAAGGAATCGAGACTTTTCTCACCTCCTATCGGAAGGAGTTGCTTAAATATTAAGAAAGCGAGAGTAACCAATTGATTGAACCTACAAATTATTGTTGGATGAAGGCGTCAAAGACAAATTAAAAAGTATGTATCTTTTTTAGAAATATTGGATACATACTTTTTTTATGTCTAAAATAAAAACCCTCTACAAAGAGGGTCTTTTCAATAGTCCATATCTGGATATGGGATAGAAGTTTTTTCTTCTTCTAGTAACCCTTTCATCCAGTAGGGAATTCCATATGATTCATCTTCTGCTACGATTTCTCGCCATTTTTCATCGGTTAATCTTTCCTCCGAAATAAATTCTCGATAAGAGAAAACTCCTCCCCTTCCTAAAACCAATTCATCTCCAACAGGATAAACTACATAAATTTCATAGGCCGGTCCTACTGCTGTGGATAAAATATGATCCAAAGGAATATCCCAAGTATTATTAGGGACTTTCATAAGATCCGATACTATCGTCATCTTACGATCTCCTTCATCAATAAGACTCCAATATCCTGATTGATCATTTATAAAACGTAGAGAAATCATCTCCATCGTTCCGCCAATGTATTCTAAATCTTTGTATTCTTCTATTGTTAATTCTTCATTTCTTAATTCTTTTTCTGAGTACAATGCTAACTGATCTACCATTTCCTTGAAATTATCTAAATTATTTGCCAATCTTTCTTCAAGCATATTTCTTGCTTGTAAATTTTCTTTGGTATATTCAATTAACCAAGATAATTTTTCATATACTTTTATATTTGGTTCTACATAGGATTTTGGCACTTCTGGATAGCCGCCACCACCCATTTCTGCCATCGTTTGTTTTCCATATAAAACCGTATCATGTTTTAATTCTGCCCATGAGCCTAAAGCTGTGTTTAAATCTTTTTTCTCCCAAGCCTTAGACTGCATAAATTTTGGATATCCTTCTTTAAAATCACCAGCCAGTTCTTGTAATGTCCAAATCCAACCACGGTATAGGTTTTTCTGCCATTGTTCATTGGGAATTTCACGAACAGCTTTTGTAGTTTCTTCTAACCTTTTTTCATACTCATCCCACTTTTTATTATTTTCATCATTAAGTTGGATTTCCTTTGCCAATGGAGAGCCCAAAACCGCCATTACATCTAATCCTGAATAAATTGGTCGATTTGATGGTTTCCCTGGAGCTGCAATATCTAAAAGATTTTGCATCCAAGTTCCGTCTATCACCCCTCTTTGTGGCATAAATCGGAAAGAATATCCTTTAAATCCTGCAATTTTAGGTTTTTGAAAACTTTGAATATTTCCATGTAAATCTTTTAAATATTTTGGATTTAAAAGATCATTTAAATCTGGTTCTCTACCATAAATTCCATATAATAATTTTCCAAAATCAATAGGGGTTAAATCATCAGAACCTTCTACTAAGAAATTAATCGGCGAGTATATGTCAGACCAAGTCTTGTAATTTTCTTTATTTTTAAAGACATTATTTGTAATAAGTAGAGCCATTCCCATTAAATCATCACGAAGGAAACCTCCGTCTTTTTCCCAAAAAGCACTTTGTCCAAAATACATTACTGTTTTAAAATATTTCTTTAAAGTTTCTGATTTTGTATAATGACCTCGTACAGTGTATTGACTAAAGTCCATAGGAATATTTAAGATATTAGATTGATCTCCAGATTCCTTTTGAATTTTTTCCGCTTCTTCCTTTGCCATTTGAAGAGCATCTTCTGGTATATTTACTGGTAACTCTTGGTCTAAAAGAAGTAAAGAAGTTCCAAAGAACCCAATATTTCTTAAAGCTAAATCCTTTACCTCTTCGTTGGTTATAGTTTCATATTGTTCGATAGAATCTTTGATCATTCCTTGACACAAGTCGATTAATTTAGGATATAACTGAGTTTCTTCCAGTTCTTTTAAAAAATTATCATAAAAAAGATGGTATATATGTAGTACAGAGTCTGTAGTTATAAAGGAAGGGATATTTTTATATTCATTGTCTTCATAAATATAAAAAATTTGTTCCTTTAAATCATTTCCACCTATCATTTCATCCCCTATTGAAGGAGCAGGAGAAATAAAAAATCCTTGTTTTGCTAAAGTTGCCTTTTGTTCTTCACTAAATCCTCCAAACTTATTAATATTGGATATATTAGAAAGATCGTTATGAATAGTATATTCTTTTACTTCCGTAGTAAAGTCTCTTGGACTAAAGGGGATGTCTACAGTATCCTTTAGTTCATCGATAAATTTAATATTTTCTTCCTTTAATGTTGATGGAGCTTTGGAATCTTCTTTTGCAATACTTTCATTAACACTATTTCCATTTATATTTCCTTGGTTATTATCTTGGGTACAAGCTGCTAAACTTGTAAAAAGTATTCCAATTACTAAGCATAATGATAATTTTTTCATTCTTCTCCCTTCCTTTCTATTTTGTTCTTATGTAATATAATTTTTTCTCCATCAACAAATAAATCCCCTTTATCTTTCTTCATTTCAACCAATCTTTGGTTTTCCATACCTTCATATTCTAAAAAGAATCCAAATCCATGCCAGCGATAAGCCGCTAAAATATTTTTTTCATTCTCTGTTTTTTCAATAGCAATCACTTCACATTGACCGTCCTTCGTTAAATCATATAGGGCATAATCTGTAAAAGGTCTGGAAAATCTTGAAGCTCGATATCTTGGAATAAATTTTTTTCTTTGAAAATCTAAATTATAAAAGAAACATCTTTTTTCCATTTCTGGATGTAAGGGTGTTTTTTTCACAATACCAAGGGCAATTTCTCCCTTCCCATCTCCTGTTACATCTCCAAATTCTATTTTCCAAGGTCTAATTTCCCCTAAATCTTTAGAAAAAACTTCTGTCATATAATGATCTAAGGTCAAAATTTTAACCACACCTCCTCTCCTAAATTTTCGACAGATCATTCCAAACTCCATTGTACCATCACCGTTTAAATCAAAGGTATCATGGGAAATAATCTTTCCTGTCCTTAAAATCTTTCCTGATCTATGGTTAAGGATAACAGATTCCCAAAAATTAGAATAAATAGTAAGGCCCTCTAATTTTTCTTCTTTCTTATAAAAACTTAACCCAAAGAGAAAAATCAATAGTATGATGATAAGATTTCTTAACTTTTTCATTATCCTAATCATATCATGTTTTTTATTTTTCTTTCTACTATTTTAAGGATACAATGTAGTTACAAATTTAAATATTTTATGACATTTGTAACAATAAGGAGTTGATTTTTTCAAAACCTTGAGAATTCAAGGAGTATATGGGATAATGATAACAATCAAATAAACATCCACCATAGAAATTTGAACTATGAAAAAAGGATAAGGAGAAAATGTATGAATGAAAATTGGATTTCCATGGACAAGAATAATTACACTCTTTTAGCAGATTTTTATGAGTTTGCCATGGGAAATGGGTATTTTGAAAATAATATGGGTGATACTATTGTCACCTTTGATATGTTTTTCCGTTCCGTTCCTGACAATGCCTCTTATGCGATTATTGCTGGATTGGAACAATTAATTGATTATTTGGAACAACTCCATTTTACAGACGAGGACATTAATTTCTTACGAACAAAGGGGATTTTTTCAGAGGAGTTTTTAGAATATTTAAGGAATTTTGAATTTGAATGTGATATGTGGGCGATGCCTGAAGGTACCGTCGCCTTTCCCCAAGAACCATTGGTTATTGTACGAGGGCCTGTAATTCAAGCACAGCTAATCGAAACCATTGTTCTTCTTACTATCAATCACCAATCTATGGTAGCCACTAAGGCTAATCGTATTGTAGGTGCAGCAAAAGGTCGTCCTGTTATTGAGTTTGGTTCACGAAGAGCTCAAGGATATACAGGAGCAAACCTTGGCGCTAGAGCATCCTATATTGGAGGTTGTGATGGCTCTGCAAATACTTTAGCTGAAAAATTATATGGTATCCCTGCTCTAGGAACGATGGCTCATTCTTGGATTCAAATGTTTCCTACAGAATTAGAAGCGTTTAAAACCTATGCTGCCACCTATCCTGATAATTGTATTCTCTTAATCGATACTTATGATACTTTAAAAAAGGGAGTTCCTAATGCTATTAAAACCTTTGACGAAGTGTTAAAACCCTTGGGAAAACGTCCAAAGGGAGTTCGTATTGATTCTGGAGATATTGCTTATTTATCGAAAAAAACAAGACAATTACTAGATGAGGCAGGATATGAGGATTGTCCTATTATGGCTTCCAATTCTTTAGATGAATTTGTTATTGAGAATTTATTACTACAAGGAGCATGTGTAGATTCCTTTGGAGTGGGAGAACGCCTTATCACTTCTAAAAGTTCTCCTGTTTTTGGCGGCGTATATAAGCTAACAGGTGTTGAACGAAATGGAGTATTAGAACCAACCATTAAGATTAGTGAAAATGTAACGAAAATTACCACTCCTGGATTTAAATCTGTATATCGTTTTTACGATAAAAAGCAAAACAAAGCCTTAGCAGATGTTATCGCCCTTCATGACGAAGAAATCCCAGAAGATGAATATGAAATTTTCCATCCAATCTATACTTGGAAACGAAGGGTTCTTACAGGCTATGAAGTAAAACCACTTTTAGTCCAGATTTACGATAAAGGTAAATTAGTATATGATTTGCCTACTCTTGATGAAATTCGAGAAAAGGTAAAGAAAGAATTAGATTGTCTATGGGAAGAAATGAAACGATTAGACAATCCCCATGAGTATATTGTAGACTTATCCCAAGAATTGTGGAATGTGAAAGATGAACTTCTAGCAACTCATGGGAAGAAATTTAAGAAATAAAAGAAGATGCCAATGGTATCTTCTTTTCCATAGAAAGGTGATGTTATGAAATATGAAGGTAAGGTGTTTCGCCCACCTTCAGAAGCTTATAGTTTGATAATACAAGTTACTGTAGGATGTTCCCATAATCAATGTACCTTTTGTGCTATGTACAAAGAAGATGTATTCCATGTGGTCCCAGAAGAAGATATCTTTGCACAACTAGAAGAGGAAGCTCGAACTTGGCCTCACCATAAAAGATTTTTCCTTGCAGATGGAGATGCTCTTTGTCTTTCTACTACTCGTCTTCTTAGAATTATGGATAAAATAAAGGAACTATGGCCTAATATGGAGAGAATCTCCTCCTATGCTACAGCTAAAGATATTTTACGTAAATCTAAGGAAGAGTTAATCACTTTAAAAGAACATGGTTTAGAGCTTTTATACATTGGATTAGAAAGTGGAAGTGATGAAATACTGAAAATGGTCAACAAAGACCATACAAGAAAGGATTATATCCTAGCCTTGGAAAAGGCAAAAGAAGTTGGAATTCCAACTTCTGTCACTTTTATCAATGGCTTAGGAGGAAAGGAAAGAGCTAAGGAACATGCAAAGGCCTGTGCTTCCTTAGTATCCGAAACAAATCCAGAATATGTATCCTTCCTAACCCTCTATGTAGAAGGGGATTGTCCCCTTCTTCATCAAGTGGAGCGAGGAGAGTTTTCCTTACCAACAGTACGTGAAAGTTTAGAAGAGTTGCTAATATTTTTTCAAGAATATACAGGTGTTGGTCCAAGTCTGTTTCGATGTAACCATGCTTCCAACTACCTTCCCTTAGGAGGAGAACTTCCTGGGGATAAGGACCGTATCCTTTCTGTTTTACATCAAGTCTTAAATCAATAACTCCCCTTTCGGGGAGTTATTTTTAATATCTTAGACTTTTTTGTGCCGTTTGTTTTTCAAATTTTGGCCCACCCCAGTACATGGGATGATGGACAATCGCCTTTTCTGGAAGTTTTACATCTTTTAACGCCCATTTAGCAAATTCTTGGAATCCAGTACGGTCTACAATATAGCCAATATGTTCTTTTCGAGCTGGTGCATTAGGATCTATGTATTCTTCTACATAATCATAAGTATTTAAAATTATTTTAATAATACTTTCTTCGTCAATCCACTCAATCCAATCTTGACCAAGTCTTGGATTTTGTTTTCCTGTTCTTCCTAGTAATGTTAATTTATAGTATTTCTTTTGACTTCGTTTCCATGCTCGCATAGGACAACTTAAAACACATACTCCACAACCAATACATTTTTCTTCATTACGGAAAGGTTTATAATTCACCATTTTTATAGCTTCTACTGATTTTTTCTTACAGTTTTTTTCACAGGCTTTACAATTTACACAACGGTCTTCCTCTAATTGAGGTTCTGTCATACCGATAATTCCAAAATCTTGCATTCGAACCTTTGCACAATCATTGGGACAACCTGTAAGCCCAATTTTAAAATGGAGATCATGGGGAAAAACAGCTTCTTCAATTCTTTGAGCAAAGGCAGTTGTATCATAACAAGCATAGGGACAAACTCGATTTCCAATACAAGCTACAATATTTCTCGTCCCAGCTTCTGGATATCCTTCCCCTTTTTTCTCTTGATTAATGTCTAGATTTTCAATAATTGGTTGAAGAGCACGATTTACTTCACTCATTTTTTCAAAGGGAATTCCTGTAATTTCAAATCCTTGACGAGAAGTTAAATGAACCGTTCCATCTCCATATTTTTCAGCAATTTTTGAAATCTCCCCTAAGGTCTTTGCATCAACATGACCTCCAGGAATTCTTACTCGAGATGCTGTGATATTTCTCTTCTTCGTTACACGAAAAGCATTCCTTCTTAATTTTCCTGTATTAATATCTAAGCTCATACTCTCACTCCTAATCTATAAGATTTTTCCCAATGGTATAGTTAAAGACAGGACCATCAATACATATATAATGTTTTCCAACCTTACAATGTCCACATTTTCCAATACCACAATGCATTTTTCTCTCCTGACTTACCCATATATTTTTTTCTTGGAAGCCAAGTTCCACCAATTGTAATGCTGTAAAATGCATCATCATTGGCGGCCCAACTACAATAGCCACAGCTTGAGAAATATCTTTAAATTCAATATTAGGAATATGTTCTGTTACCATTCCTAATTGGCAAGAAAAATCACCTTCCATACAGTCTACCGTTAAAATAACATTCGCAGTTTGTTTCCATCGTCCTTGATCTTCAAAAAACAAAATATCCGAAGGGGTCTTAAACCCTGCCACTAAAGTTAAACCGTCACATTCCTCTGGATTAGAGGCAAAATAATCAACAACCCCTCGCACTGGAGAAAGTCCTGTTCCACCAGCAACCACCAGTAGTTCTTTACCTCGATAATCATCTAGGTCAAATCCATTTCCATAGGGTCCACGCATAAATAAGGTGTCCCCTTCATAGTGTTCGAAAACTTCATCTGTTACCTTACCAACTTTACGTACTGTTAGATCTACAGAATTTTCATTAATCCCACTAACGGAAATTGGAGCTTCCCCATATTTTGGTATGGAAAGTTCAAAAAATTGACCTGGCTTAACATCACCTTGGTATTCCATAGAAAATGTATATTCTATTTCTGTATGTTTCTTAACATTTAGTATTTTTGAGGGAAAGGGAAGATATTCATTGGTCATTACTTACTCCTCCTTCTTTTTCTTCTAACGCTTTTGTAGCTTTATTCACTGCATTTGAAAAACTTATGTATTCTGGACAAACATCATCACATCGCCCACAACCAACGCACATATTGTATTTGTACCGTACTTTAAAGTCATAAACCTTATGTAATACCTTAAATCGCATTCTTTGTCCATGTTTGATACGATACTCTCCACCACCTGCTACTGTAGTAAAATCATCTACCATACAACTTGCCCAAGTTCGTCTTCTTTCCCCTACTCTAGCATTGTCTCGATAGAAAATATCTTGCATAGAAAAACAAGTACATGTTGGACAGGAAAAATTACATCTTCCACAAGCAATACATCTTTTGTCATATTCATCCCACATAGAATGTTTTGAAATATAGCTTTCATCCACTTTTTTAGGCACTTGTACCCTTGTTTTTGTTTCAGTAACATAAGCTGGACGAATATCCAGAACACGATTAGAATATTCTTTTAACATAGCTTCCAAGGTTTCATCTTTAATATCCATATAGTATTCATCTTGCTTTTCTTCAATACTTGCAGCGTAATTTGTGGAAATATTTGTTTCCATATCTACACAAAAACAATTTTCAAAAGATTTCTCACAACCAATTAGAACAAAATGTACCTTGTCTCGAAGTCTTTTATAAAAATAATCTTCATACCCATTTTTCAAATAAATAGCATCTAATCGTTTTACAGCATGGAGATCACAAGATCGTACAAATACAAGAGCTTCCCTTTTATTAGGAATTTCCCTTTCACGAATACTATCTTCTGTGAAATAAAATAAAGTTTCAGAAATCGGTAGTAAAATCTCCTTAAAAGTATGACTACTTTTTTCCTCTAATTCTAAATCTTCAATTCCCATTAACTCTCCATAACGAATAGAGTCCGTATCAGAGTACTCTCCTTCATTGTGGAATCTCTTTGGTCCAAATAACAAATATTTTTTCCTAAGCTCTTGAAATCCACGATCCATCTCTTGTTTAGAAAATACATATCCCATTTAAGCCACATCCTTTCTCTTACTAGTCCAAAAATAGGGTAGTGCAACAAAGAAAATACCGCCAATCATATTTCCAATAGTCACCGTTAAAATATTGTATAAATATCCCCCAATGGTAATGGCCTCTCCCATAGGCTTTAATAGACCAACTGTTAAAACAGTCATATTTGCAACACTATGTTCATAGCCAGTAGTTATAAAAGCAAAAAGACACCAGAAAATCATAATTAACTTTCCACTTTCACTTTTACAACGACTTGCACACCAAATTGCCAAACAAACTAGAATATTACATAGAACACCTCGTAGTAATAAGGGGAAAAAAGGAATTCCTATCTTTCCCAAAGTACCATTTACAATAAACTCTCCAACACTTCCCTGGGAAAAGCCTCCTCCTATAAAAAGAAGGGCAAGTACAATAGAGCCAAGCCAGTTTCCAAAATAACAAGTCAACCAAAGCTTCAAGCCATCCCTAATAGAAATAGTCTTTTCCATCCAACCTAAGGTTACAACTAAGTTATTTCCTGTAAATAACTCTGCTCCACCAATGACTACTAAACTTAGAGCAATCCCAAAAGAAACACCCATGACGATTTTCGTACTAGGGGATCCTGCTAATAAACCTCCAATTGTAAAATCTAAAAGCACTCCAAATCCCACAAACATACCTGCCATCATCGCTGAAATAAAATAGCCAAAAGGATTGTTTGTTAAAAAACTTACTTTGTTCTTTGCCCCAGCTCCTAGGCTTTTCACCGATTCTCGATACAAAAAAACCCCTCCTTATTACATTATCTAACGACAATATAACAAAAAAGGGTTGGTGTTACTGTGATAATAATCACGATTTCTTAAAATATTCTCTTAACTGGTCACGAGAAGGAACGATAATCCCTCGTTCATCCTGGAGGATAAGACCTTCTTCTAGTAATATTCTCATTTGTCTAGAAATAGTTTCTCGTTTTGTCCCTAGTAAATCTGCTAAATAGGTATTGGACACATTTAAATTTATAAGGACTCCATCTTGTTGGTCAATACCATAATCCTTTGACAATTTCCAAAGTTTACTTGCAAGTCTTTTATCCATACGTAAGGAACCAGTAGTATTTTTAAGCTGACGATATAGGCGTCGAACCTTATGTTCCATTTCATGAAAAATCGCTAAGGTTAAATCCCAATCTTCTTCCATTACTTGTAACAAAAGGACTTTAGGTATAACAATTATTTTAGAAGGGCTAAAGGCTTCTGCTGAAATAGAAAATGTATAATCTGAGGTGATAGATTCATTTAAAATACTTCCCCTTCCTAAAACAAATACTACCTTTTTTTCTCCAAAAGTATTTAACTTGTACATGGTAATATTACCTTTTATAATAAAGTACACATTTTTCACATCATCTTTATCATAAAAAATATGTTCCCCTTGTTTAACTGAACAAATTCTTGAACCCTTTGCCAGTCTTCGTAAAGAGGAGTTTTTTGCATTCTTTAAGACTTTATGTGTAGAAAGTTCTTTCAAAACCAAATTATCCACCTCTTTTTATCAAGAAATAATCTATACCTTTGATAGAGAGTCTCCCTAAAAGATACCCAAGAACCATACCTGCTAGAACATCTGTAGGATAGTGAACAAAATGATACATTCTGGAAAATCCAATAATAAGAGCTAAAAGGAATGCCCATTTCCCCCATTTTTTATTGTAAAAATAAAGTATGGTCACAGAGGTAAAAGAGGCTAAAGTATGTCCTGAAGGAAAGGAATAACCAGAAGGTTCTTTGATGATTAAAGGTATGTCAAAATGAATATGAAATGGTCTTGGTCTTGCGACTATATTTTTAATCAAAAGATTTCCAAATAGTAGACAAAAAATAAGACCTAGAACCATGGTTAATCCTAAGACACGTGTTTCTTTTTTTACTAAAAAAAAGAAAGAAAGTAAAATCCATATAATCCCACCATCTCCTAAATGGGTAAAAATTATCATAAAAAAATCTAAAATAGGATGATGTATCCCTTGTAAATAATGAAGAATCGAAAGATCCATGTAAAACTCCTTTCTTCCCCTTCGGTCAATTATCTTGTATAATACATAAAGGAATGTTTTCCCTTATTTTATCACGGGAGGTAGATTATGACTAGTGAAAAGAAAGGTTTTATCTATACGATTATTGCCACAACTTCTTGGGGAATTTCCGGAGTTCTTGGAGACTATTTATTAAATAGCCAGTCTATCACACCTTCAATACTAACATCTTTTCGAATGATTCCAGCAGGTATACTCCTACTATTACTAAGCTATGGAAAAGATGGTCATCTACATATAGATCTTCTTAAAAAGAAAAACTTTATTACATTATATTCCTTTGCAGTTCTAGGACTTGTGGCCATTCAATTTGCTTTTTTAATGGCAATAAAATATACCAATGGAGGAACAGCAACTGTCCTACAATACTTAGGGCCTATATTTGTCCTATTATTTTTATGTATTCGCGAAAAAAGACTCCCACGTTTCTTTGAAGGTTTCGCCTTAGCCCTTGCTTTTATAGGAACCTATTACCTAGCCACCCAAGGTAATATTAAGCATTTAGTACTAGATCCTAAAGGACTCTTTTTTGGGCTTATTGCTGCTCTTTGTACAGTGGTCTATGTACTAGCTCCTCAAAGATTATTAGCAGAACATGGAACGATTCCAGTGATTGGCTGGGGGATGCTTTTAGGAGGAATTACCTTTACCCTATTGGCAAATCCTTTTTCTCAAAGTTTCCATTTAACATTAAGTGGTTGGTTTTTTGTGTTTTTATTGGTTATTTTAGGAACAGTACTTCCCTATGGCCTATATTTAGAAGGAGTAAGACTTATTGGAGCAGTAAAAACATCAATGCTAGCAGCAATTGAACCAGTTTCTGCTGTTCTTTTTTCCGCAATTTTTTTAGGGACATCCTTTCATAAAATGGAGCTTTTAGGAATTTTACTTATTATACTAGCTGTATATGTTATAGAAAAATAAGCCGGGAAACCGGCTTATTTTAATGGATGATTACCTTTTAAGTTTTACTACTGTTTAAGGATTAAGAACCTCCCAATCTACTTTAACACACTCTCTCATTATAAAAGATATTTTATCAGAAATTAAAAAGGTCATAGGAATCCCTTCCCATAACCAAACTATATTACATCAAATATCATTTATAAAGGGCTTGAAAATTTTACAACCAATATTTTAAAATAATGTCTTAGTCCTGCCTTCGTTAAGTCACTTGAATGTAAAGTGGCTTTTTTATAATTTTAAGGACAAGGTCATTTTCTCGATTCTATGTTTTAAGATTTACTTCTTTTAAATTTTTCATAGATTATTCTAAACTCATTATTAAAATCAAAAGTAGTATAGATAATCTTTCCTACCCTTAATATTTTCCCTCTTACAATGTGAGATAAGAGTCCTAATAGTTAAAACTTCTAATGTTTTCTCTCTGATTTAAATTTAACCCAAAGAAAAAATACTATGGTAATATAAAAAAGGATGGTGCATAGGAATCATTTATGCTCCATCTCTTTTTTATCCATTGATATACTTTAACATTTCCTGTTTTAAAGCAAGATAATTTTTTTGGTTTTCTATCATTTCATATGGATTTTTTAATAATGTCTTATAAAATTCCACATGGTATTCTTTTAAAATAACCCCTGGTTGAGGGCTCATAATAATAACACGATTTCCCAACTTTAGTGCCTCATCAATATCATGGGTTACAATAAGGAATGTTTGGGATTCTTCTGCCCACATATTTCTAACAAAGACTTGCATAGATGCACGAGTAATTGCATCTAAGGCTCCAAATGGCTCATCCATTAACACAATATCTGGATTGGTAATTAAAGTTCTAGAAAGAGCTACCCTTTGTTGCATCCCACCTGAAAGTTCAAAAGGATAAAGCTTTCGAAAGTCATAAAGTTGAGTTTTTTCCAAATACTTAGTTGTCTTTTTTTTCATTTCATCGAAGTCTACTTTTTGGATTTTCAATCCATACTGTATATTTTCTTCCACATTTAACCAAGGGTATAGATTTGTAGATTGGAATACAACACCACGGTCTACTCCAGGTCCTTGGATAATCTTATTGTTTTTTAGTACTTGTCCAGATGTAGGTTTGATAAAACCTGCAATTAATTTTAATAAGGAACTTTTTCCACAACCAGATGGCCCTAAAATAGCAATAAAATCAGATTCATTGATTTCTAAGTCTATATGCTCCAAGGCCTTAGTCACATTTGTGTTTCCTTGATATATTAAAGATACATCTTCACATTTAATCATAACTTTCTCCCTCTAATGCCTTTTCTATATAGATAGGATTAATAAATTCCTTAATTTCATCTTTTGTAGGTATATGGGTAATTTTCCTTTCTTGTTCTAAAAAAACCCCGGTTTCATAAAAAAGTTCAAGGAACTGCCCTGGATGTTTCCTTGTCCCAAAATATTTTGAAGAAATTTGATCTTTTGGAGTAAGCCAAATTGTCCCTTCCATTTGGGCCTGTGCCTGTTTTGGAGTGATATGGAGACTTTTTGCTGCTGATTCTATTGCAGTATTTGGTTCTTTTTTATAAATTTCTCCCGCCTTTGCCAAAGCTCTAATATATTCTACTGCTAATTGGGGATACTTTTCTAAAAAGTCTTTATTTGCCAAATCCACATTAACAGTAGTTATTCCTTCTTTGGCTAAATCTTCACTGGTGATTAATACATTTCCATTTTCTTTTAATTCAGATAATGTAGGCTCCCAACTATAGGCAGCATCAATATCTCCTCGTTTCCAAGCAGCAACGATATCCACTGTGTTCATGTCCAAAAGAGTCACTTGATCCTTTGTTATCCCATGTAATTCTAATGTTTTAACTAAGGATAAATGGCTAGTGGAAGCAAAGGGTGTGGCAATCGTCTTTCCGACCAAATCCTCTACTCCATGGATATCCCTATTTTTTTGAACAACTAATGCCTCACTCTTCCCTAATACTTCATGAATCCATACAAGTTCCACATTGATCCCTTTAGAAAGAGCTATAACAGAGTTCGTATACCCCATTCCTGCAAAATCAATGGCTCCAGAACCAAAGGCAATATTTGCAGCTGTTCCAGAGTCAAAAAAAATCATTTCAACTTCAATATCATATTTTGCAAAAGCTTCTTTAAAAATTTCTAATTCATCAGCAACCGTTTTATCATTTGCCACTCGAATGGTTCCAATTCTAATTTTTTTTGGCAATCCATTTTCTTGAGTCTTTTGACCACATCCTGTACATAATAAACTTATAATAACAATCATGAAAAATAATCTTTTCATATCCATCCTCTACTTACCTGTCCAAAAAATATATTTTTTCTCGATTAATGTCAATAGGTAATCTAGTAATAAACCTGTCAATCCCATAATAATAATTCCTACAAATACAACTTCCGTATTAATGTATTTATAAGCATCAATTACCATCCAACCAACTCCAGCTGTAGCTGCAATCATTTCTGCAGATACTAAAGTAGTATAGGCAACTCCAACTGCTGTTCGTATCCCTACAAAAATTTCTGGAAATGCTGCAGGTATAATTATGGTTTTAAATATTTGTACTTTTGACGCCCCAAAAGTTTCTGCACTTAAAATAAACGATGGGTTTATACGAGAAACAGCAAACATACTTGATAGATACATAGGTGCAAAACTTGCTAAAAAAAGTAATGTAACCTTAGACTTTTCATCAATGCCAAGCCAAATAATAAGAAGGGAATAATAAGCAAGTGGTGGCAAATTACGATAAAAGTTGACAAAGGAATTAATAACGGCACGAAACTTTGGAAAAAACCCACAGCATAAGCCAAGTGGTATGGCAGTAAAAAGAGAAAGTAAAATGGAAAGTAACAATCGATATAAACTGATACCTAAGTGATACCAAAAGGATGTATAGTTATAGCCATTTATCAAAATATCTTGAAAGGTTTTTATAATGGCAAATGGCGAAGGCAATTTATATGCCGGTAAAATATGAAATTCACTGAAAATAACCCATAGGGTAATAATAACAACCCATGTCAAAATAGATATACTACGATAACTTTTGTTTTTCATATACTTACCATGGCGAAATTCACCACTTCCTCCTTTATCATAATGAAACAAATAAGATGGTTGTTAAGCCACCTTATTTGTTTCCATAAATTATTCAAAGTTATATCCAGTTAAAATGCTTTCTCGATCTGTTGTTTTATCATTAAAGTATTCATTGTAGCTTAATTGTAAGAATGAACCTTGAATATTTGTTACATCTTCAAATCCAAGTCCCTTTAATGCCCGTAAGACATAGTAACTATCCCAAGAAGTACGGCAATAGACATAGATTGGTCTATCTTTTGGAATTTCTTCATAACGATCCCTTACTTCATCAATGGGGATGTTTATAGCCCCTTTCACATGTCCTTTTTCATAGGCTTCTTTTCCACGAACGTCAATGATATACTCTTTATTTTCCACTAGTTCACGAACTTTTTCCATTGGTACTTGTTTGTATTCCCCGTTTAGTACATTTAGTGCAGTTAAAGAAGCAAAGTTTACTTCTGTTTTTGCTGTACCAAATGGAGGTGCATAACATAATTCTAATTCTTTTAAGTCTTCTAAAGTACCATTCATGGTAATCATTGTGGCAATAACATTAACCCCTCTTGTTGCATCTCCTTTACTTATAGCTTGTGCTCCTAGGATTTTTCCAGTAGGCACTTCATAAATTAATTTAAAATGCATAGGATTTGGATTTGGCATTAATTTAACTTTATCCATGGGAATAACAAGTGCTACTCCATAGTTAATATTATTTTCCTTACATGCTTTTTCGTTTAAACCAGTTGATGCTGCATTTAAACCGAAAACACGAATACAGGATGAGCCAATAACACCTTTATTTTGTACAAATCTTCCAAAGATATGATCCGCTGCTGATCTAGCTTGACGTTGTGCTGGTCCAGCTAAAGGTAATCTTGTTTTCTTTTTAGTAATGGAGTTAAATGTTTCTATTGCATCTCCCACAGCATAAACATCTTTTAAATTTGTTCTAAAGTTGTGATCTACTAAAATTCCACCTGTTTCCCCAAGTTCTACACCTGAGTCTACAGCAAATTTAACATCTGGAGTTACTCCAATCGCCAAAATAACAGCTTGAGTTTCTATTTCTTTTCCACTACATAAAATAACTTTATCTTCACAAACCTCAGCAAGAGCATCTCCTAAAACTAAATTAACTCCATGATCATAAAGTTCTTTGTGTAACATTTGTACCATATCATAGTCAAGAGGCTTCATAATTTGTTTGTCTAGTTCTATTAAGGTAACTTCTTTTCCTGATTCCCTTAGGTTTTCTACCATTTCTACCCCAATAAATCCGCCACCTACAACGACTACATTGTTTACATCATTTTCTTTAAAGAATGCGTCTATTTTACGTACGTCATGAACATTTTTTACAATAAAAACATTGTCAGCATCTACATTTTTAATGCTCTTTGGCACAATGGCATTTGCCCCAGGAGATAAAATTAATTTATCATAATGATCTTCATACTCTTCTCCTGTTTCTAAGTTCTTTACCACTACCTTGTGCTCATCAGCTAAAATTTTTGTAACTTCATGTCTTACTTTTGCACTTAAATTAAAAGAAGCTTTAAATTCTTCAGGATTATATAAAATAAGGTCTTCGATAGATTCCACTTCGTTGCTAAAATAATTTGGTAGACAACAATTGGAAAAGGAAATATTAGGACCTTTGTCATAAATTTGAATATCTGCTTTTTCGTCGATTCTTCGAATTCTAGCAGCTGCAGATGCTCCACCTGCAACTCCCCCTACAACAATGTATCTTTTACTCATATCTTCCTCCTTTTAACGGTTCTTTTTTAATTCACGTAACTGATCTTTCCTTAAAGTACCAATAACACAAACCTTCCCTTCAAAGAGTTTCAAACCTATAATCCCCCCAAGGGACATTGCAAGTAAGAAAACCCATCCGGAAAGAGAAAAACTTGTAATGGAAGAGTACATAGCTCCCACATTACAGCCTTGTCCAAACCTTGCACCAAATCCTAATAAAAATCCACCTAGAGCAAAAAATAAACCATCTTTAAAAGAAAAATCAAAATCAATGGTAAATCGATTTGCCAATAGGAAAGAAATGGCACAACCAAAGAATAACCCGATATTTCGTATAGTACCTCCATCATTTAATAGACCATTGTCCACTTTTTCAATGAAGCTACCAAAAATCTCTTCAGGGAAATCAATAAAATTTCTAAAAACTGCTACATTTAAGGTCATAAGTGGTGTGGAGACTCCCCATGGTTTATGCATAGTTACCATAACAAAAATAGCTCCTATTGCTAAAACCAAGCTTCCTACTGTAAAGGACCATCTTTCTACAAACAACTTGTGGTAAGTTTCGTAGCTAAAGAATTTTCTCACTTCTTTGTTTGGAAGTGGCTTTTCAAATTCTTCATAGTCCCCTTTCGGATCCATATATGTACCTTCTTTTTTTCGGATGTTTTCATATCGAATAACTAGGTAATATAAAAACAATAATAGCAATAATGTAAGCGCTAGCGCTCCCCAATGTCCGAAATAATCAGGTAGATATACACGACCACCTAGCTCCCAAAGTTTCGTATTCTCAAATTTCTTTAAGGCATAAAACCCGGGACCAGAACCAATGACGAAAAAAATAAATGCAATCATTGCTCTCCCTTGACCTTCCCCGAAATCAGCCAAGGTACCTGAACCGCAACCTCCTGCAAGCATCATACCAATACCAAATATAATACCCCCAATAACAGTAGCTATACTAATATGGTATACATTTTGGGTGCCAGGAATAATTTTTTCCCCTTCTTCAGCAAGGTAGCTTGGTACTGCACCATCCATAACTGAATGCATTTGCACTGCAAAAAAGGCAACGGCTGTAACGGCTAATAATACAATTAGAGCTTTTGAAAGGCTTCCTTCCCCTCTCATATAAATCCGTTTAATGCCCCCAGCAAATCCATATCGTGCCCTTGTTAGAGTATAACCTAAAATTAGTCCTGCAAAAAGATGCAAGTGTAATTTTGGTCCTGATAAACTTTTTCCAAAAATAGCAAGTAGCACAAGTAATATGAACCCTATTATAGGTTGAGTATAATACTTTTTGTTCATTTATTCCTCCTTCTTAAAATTTTGTCCTTGATATTTCATGGATCGTTCCCATACTAACATAAAGAATAGGGTTGTGCAAATATCTCAGGCCGTGAAACTTTCCTTATATAAAATCTAATTTATTTATATTTATATAAATCCAGCATGATGAGCCGAATATTTTTATTAATTTATATGTTAATATTAACTATTTTTAAGGAAAATATTTAAATATTGAAATTTTTCCTTATGAAAAGGTTATCTTCCATCAGAAATAAAAAATAAAATTTTTAAAAAAATTTATATATCTTTATTTTTTAAAAGTTCATCCTTAATATTATCGTTATATGTTTTATAAATTTAATTTATGTTTTTCTTTTTTTACTTTCAAATTATTCTATGTTTAACTTGTATTTTTAAAGAAATGTTTCCTAAATCAAAGTATATAAAATCTCATAAAGGAAATGTAAAATAGTGGGTAATACGAAAGATTTCAAAGGACAAAAGTAAGAATTAAAACAAATCTTATTTTCTTATTTTATTGTAAAGACAAAGTATAGTTTTAGATGTAAACGCTCTTTTCATAAAATAGATTTTTTAGATATTTTACTTATTCTCCTTGGAGGTTAAGGGATAAAAAATAAGCCGGTTTCCCGACTTATTTTAATAGATAACATTACTTTTTCAATTTTGCTAACTTTCCAAGATTTAAGGATAGACCTCCATCTACTTTTAAATCTCCTCCAGTTATAAAAGATGCTTGATTGGAAATTAAAAAGTTAATGGCATTTACAATATCTTCTGGTTTTCCATTTCTTCCAGCAGGAGTCATAGATTTCAAAAACTCCATTTGTTCAGGATGTTCTTCTGCAGCTTTTTCAGCCATAGGAGTCATAATCACCCCTGGAGAAATACTAACGATACGTCCACCTTTTTTACCAAAAACTTCTGCGTATTTTTGGACTAATAATTGAACTCCTCTTTTTGAAAAATTATAGGCAACATCAGATTTTCCATTTGCAAGTTCCACTAATTTATCAATATTTCCATCTTCCTTTGAATTCATTAAGTATTGATCTCTGTCTTTCTCCGGTGGAACAGTATGACCCATCATAGAAGAAATAAGAACAATTACTCCATCATTCATATATTCCATGGCTACTTCTAAGATATTTTCTGTTCCCACTAAATCGATTTCAAATGTTTTTTTCGGATCCATTCCTACACCACTAACTCCTGCAGAGTTAATTAATGTTTTCACTTCACCAAAGCCTTCAGCAAATTCAAAAAGAGCTCTTACTTGATCTGGTTTTGAAATATCACAAGATTTATATACTGCATCAATCCCTGCTTCTTTCAATTCCTTTACCGCTTCTTGTAAAAGGTTTTCTCTTCTAGCAGTAATAACTACCTTACCTTCTTTTAAGCTAAATGCTGCTTCTTTTCCAATTCCACTACTTCCACCAGTAATAACATGAACGTTCAATAAATACCTCCTTTTTCCTCTAAAAAGTTCTCTAACACTTTCTCTATATAAGACTTTCTTAACATTATGTTATCATATTTTGTCCTTCTTTGTTAGTAATTATTCTAGAACATCAAAAAATCCCAATTCTCTATACAGGGTTTTTCCTTTTAAATATTCTTTTAATGAGTATTTTTTTCTCTTTCCCCAGTTAGATACTGTAATCCTGTATGAAGTATCCCATTCAATTCCTGTTATCGTAACCCAATGATTGTGAAAATCCTTATTTGGGTGATTCCATGTTAAAAGTAACATAGGATGATCTTTTGATAACCCCTTTATAATAAACTCCCCAACTTCTTTTTCTCTAAATGGCCCTGAAAAAGAATGGTATCTAAAGTGAATTCCTTTAGACGCTGCATATCTTATAAAAGGCTTCTTTAAAAAATAGATACTTGGAATCCCCCAAGGCATTGGAGGAATCTTTTGATAAAGCTCTAGTAAAATCTTGATGGCATTGTCCTTAGATAAGTAGTTTCGACGAAAGTCTCCATGTTCATAATATAATATATTGGCTAAAGCTGCTAGTGCACAGGAACGATACTCAAAAAACTTTGGAACCTTTCCTTGTAACCAATGTTGACTTACCCCAAAACTACCATTAATCGCTACAAAATCATGTTCATATTTTAAATGAATTCTTTTCATTAAAACATCCTATCTAAAAAACTATAATTTCTTCGCCAAGCGAATAAGAATTTCAGAATTAATATTCGATAAATGGGTCTTCATTTCTTCTTGGGCTGCAAAAATATTCCTTGTAACAACAAAATTCAAGATTCTTTCATGTTCATTAATAGCAAGACTATAGCGATTTTCAAAGTCACAAAAATAATTATATCTAAAACAATGGTCATACATATTTTCTAGTTGTTTACATAAATAAGGATTCCCACTAATTTGAACCAAGAGTTTATGAAATTCTCGATCAAGGTTTAGAAATTCTAAAGGAGCATAATCTTTTTGTAGTAAAACCTTTTGTTTTTCGATATTCTCCTTTAACTTAACCATATCTTTTTGAGTCCAGTTTATCGTTGCAAGGCGAGTGGATAAAATCTCTAAAACACTACGTAATTGGAAGATTGAATTATAGGAATCTACAGAAAGAGGACATACAATATTCCCCCTTCCTTCCTTATATTCAATAAAAGAATGAAACATTAATTCCTTTATAACTTCTCGAACCGGAGTTCTACTCGCATCATACATTTGACTAATTTCCACTTCTTTTAGAGAGGATCCTGGAGCCAATTCTAAGGTCATGATTTTTCTTTTTACATCATTATAAATAAAATGGGCTAAATTTTTTGACCCTTCCTTTTGCTTACTCATTGTATCACCATCTATTTTCTTTTCTTGTATATAGATTAACATAAAAGTTTAACTTTTAACAAGGTTATCTGAAAATTAATTTAATAGAAATCATTTTATAGGTTAAATGTATACAAATAATTTTATGATTTTTCCTTGATGTTCTATTTTCACCTTGTTATAATCACATTTAGAACGCTTAGAACACTTTTATTTTTGTTTCAATGTATACACAGGAGGTCAATATGTATATCTCAAAAAAATTTCGTGAAATGCCTTTTGGTGGTTTATATGAAATTTTTGGTAAGGCAAATAAG
The DNA here is from genome assembly GCA_030537855.1 of Tissierellia bacterium. GTDB lineage: Bacteria > Bacillota > Clostridia > Tissierellales > Peptoniphilaceae > JAUNVD01. Next base: position 32,066 of record JAUNVD010000022.1, read on the forward strand.
ATTGAGGCTACGGGGAAAAAGCTCATTCACATGGAAATGGGCCGTCCCGATTTCGTCTCTCCTGATATTGCCATCGAAGCTGTAAAGGAGTCTTTACATCGTGGGGAAGTCCATTATACAGAAATGGAAGGAGTTCCTCCTCTACGTAAAGCCATTGCTGAAAAGGAAGAACGACGTCATGGTTTAAAATATTCTCCAGAAGATGAAATCGTCGTAACTTCCGGAGCTTGTGAAGCCCTAGCATCTGTATTTTTAAGTTTTCTTGATCCAGGAGACGAAGTCATCGTTTTTGGTCCCTATTTTTCCGCTTACTATGAACAGTCCCTTCTTTTTAATTTTAATTTAATTGAACTGGAACTTAAAATGGATGATCAGTGGAAATTAGATATCAATCAACTAAAAGAACTTATTACCCCTAAGACAAAGATGATTTTAATCAATAGCCCTAATAACCCAGCTGGTTATATCTTAAAGGACGAAGAATTGGAAATGTTAGCAAATATTGCAAAAGAACATGATTTATTAGTGGTTTCTGATGAATGTTATGATGAATTTTCCTATATTGGAGATTTAAAATCCATTGCTACCATAGAAGGTATGCGAGAAAGAACATTGGTTGTAAAATCAACGTCTAAATCATTTTCTATGACAGGTTGGAGAATCGGCTATGTTTTAGCTCCTGCAGAATTTTGTAAATATATAAGCAAAGCACATCAAAATATGTCCACTTGTAGTACTTCTTTTGCACAATATGGAGCTGTAAAAGCATTCCAAGAAGGGGACGCCTTTATTGATCATATGGTTTCCACTTTTGAGGAACGTGGTAATTACTTTTATGAAAAATTAAGTAATATTGAGGGTTTAGAAATTTTAAAACCACAAGGTGCATTTTATTTCTTCCCGAAAATTACAAATTATGGAAAAAGTGAATTTGAGATTATTGATATCCTCTTAGAAGAAGCAGGGGTAGTAGGTGTACCTGGAACCTTCTTTGGCAAAAGTGGTGAAGGTCATATCCGACTTGCTTATTGTCGTTCTATGGAGGAATTAGAAGAAGCTGCTACAAATATGAAACGTGTATTAGAAAGTCTATAGAGGTGGATTATGGGTTTTTTAGATATTGGAATTGTTATTGGATATTTTGTCCTATTAATTATAATTAGTGGAATGGTCTCAAAGAAGGTAAAAAGTAATAAAGATGCCTTAGCTGGTGGAGATGGTTTTGGTATCTTTACTGCTGCAGTAGGAAGAAC
>JAUNVD010000023.1 GCA_030537855.1 Tissierellia bacterium
AACTTATGTAAAAAGAAAAGGACTTACTTTTTAGAGTAGGTCCTTTTTTGTAATCTGCATTCTTTTAAAAACAACGAATGTTTATCATTTAATTTATATAATATTACAGTATTTTCAAAATAAATTTTACTTGTTCTTCCAATGGGTATACATTTAATAGGTTAATTGGAACATTACTTGTTAGGAGGTCAATATGGAAAAGTTTGAAGTGCACAAACAAATATTATCAAATAATGAGGTTATGGCTTATAGAAAGGTAGGTTCTGGAAAAGAAATCCTGCTATTGATTCATGGAAATCAAAGTTCATCCATTTTTTATGAAGATTTAATGGATACTTTTAAAGATAAATACACAATTTATGCCATTGATTTAATTGGATTTGGAGATTCTTCTTATAACAGAGAAATTCAATCTATAGCCGATTTTAGTGTAGATGTCTATCTTTTTATGGAAGCTTTAGAAATCAAATCAGCAACTGTTTTAGGTTGGAGTACCGGTGGAGGAGTTGCTATGGAACTAGCTGCTCTTCATCCTGATAAAGTTAAAAAATTAATTTTAATGGATTCGGTTGGGTTAAAAGGATATTTTATATACAAATATGATGAAAACTTCCAACCCATACTTTCTCAACGGGTTTATAAAAAAGAAGATATAGCACAGGATCCTGTGTCTGTGCTTCCTATTTTGAAGGCTTTTAAAGAGCGAGACTTTGATTTTATTAAAAATGTATGGAACTCTATCATCTTCAATTTAAATCAACCAGATGAAGAAAAATACGATATCCTTGTAAATGCAATTATGAAGCAACGAAATCTTGTGGATGTTGTCACTTCTTTAGCTCAATTTAATATAACACATGAAAACAATGGTGTCGTAGATGGTTCAGGTCATATTGACCTTATACAGTGTCCTGTTTATATTATCCATGGCAAAGAGGATTTAGTTGTTAATGTTGAACTTGCGAAAGAAGCTGCAAGGTATTTTGGAGATCGTGGAACTTTATATATTCTTGAAAATGCTGGACACGCTTCTTTTATGGATGTTCCTGATGAATTTGAGAAAATTTTAAGATCAATTTAGGGATTTATTTTATTGTAATTAGATTTAATAAAACCGGCCTCTATAATGGAGACCGGTTTCGTTTATTTTTCTTTATTGGTAAACATACCATGTTCTAATAATTTCATGATATTATCCGTTACATAATCTAGTTTTTCTTCAGATTTTTCAAACATAGTCCAACGAAGACCTACAAAGTTAGAAATCCCCATTAAGGAAAAGGCTAAAACCTCTGGGTCAATATCATCGTAAATTTCCCCTTCTGTCTGTCCTGCTTTAATACTATTTGCATAATGTTCTGCGAAATTTGTATAATAATTTACAAATAAAGTTTTATCTATATACAAACTTTCCCAAATAATATTATAGATATGAGGATTTTCCAAGACAATTTGTAGAAAGGTTCGTATTCCAATCCTCTCCATTTCTTTTTTAGAGCCTACTCTATGTGCCTGAATATTTTTAGCTATTTGACTCCTTATTTTATGAGAATATTGAAGTAATAAGTAGTCATAAATAGATTTTTTACTTTTAAAATATACATAGAATGTCCCTAAACCGACCCCTGCATCATTTGTAATATCTTTAATTGTAGTTCCATGAAATCCTTTATTTTTAAACATATTCTCTGCCGAAACGCATAAAGAAAATAATGTCAATTTACCTTTTTTTGTTTTTGGTATTTTTACCTCCATTGACTCACCTCTTTGTATACTATTAATTATATCAATTTCTTGATTTTTCGCAAGTTATGCTTTAATAGTAAGGGTATGGTTTGTGTTTGTATACCCTAAAAGGAGGCTTAGAAATAATTCAGGTTTTTCATACATAGATGCATGACCACAATTTGGTATATATATTAATTCTGAATTTTCCAATTCTTGATGAAGTTTTTCTTGTTCTTTATACGGTGTTATAAAATCATATTGACATCCAACAATAAGGGTTGGTATCTTAATCTTTGAGATATCTTTTTCTACATTATAATGGGCAGACGAATTGGTAAGCCGTTTCATCCTTTGAATAAATTCTTTATTCGCAAAGATTTCTTCTACTAAAACTTTTTTTCTTTCTTCAATCCACTCTCTCTTTTCCGTATAAAACATGGGAGAATAGATATATGGAATGGTTAAATAATAATATGCTAAAGGATCGGAAGATACATGATTCCATCCATTTCCAACTTCTTCCAACCAATAGGATGTAGAGGCTGTCGTGTTAAAAAGAAGTAGTTTTTCTACTTTCTCCTGATGTTGTAGAGCGTATTGAATTGCTATCTCCCCACCATAGGATATCCCAAAAAGAGATATATTTTCTAAACCTAAGTGGTTAATAAAGGCATCCAACATATCTACATGTAATTGATGGTTATAATTTTCTAGGTAGGGGTCACTTTGCCCCTGGTCTAAAAAATCAATTAAAATAACTTGGTTACTTTTAGTCAAGTCTTTTAAAAATGGGGTCCAGCTAGCTGTGGACATCATAATCCCATTTAACATCATAAGTGGGTCCCCTTTTCCGTGGACTTCATAATACACTTTTTTTCCGCGATATATAAATTCCATATACTACCTTCTTGTTATGATTTCTAACCGCAAAGCTTCCTCATATAGCCAATCTCTATATTTCGGATGGGCGATTGCTATTAATCGATCAACTCTTTCTTGGATTGTGGTACCTCTTAATGCAGCAATACCATATTCTGTTACAACAAAATCTACATCATTTCTTGATAAAGATACTGCTGCCCCAGGAGTAAGTTGTGGTAATATTTTAGATTTCTCTTCCTTTTCTCCTGTTTCTGGATTTCGAACCATAGCAGTAGAGTATAAAGCAATAAAACTTTTTCCACCTTTAGCATTTTGAGCTCCAATGGCCGTATCAGCTTGTCCCCCACTACCACTAAACTGTTTTGAACCAATAGATTCTGAGGCACATTGTCCTGTTAAATCTATTTCTAAAGTTGTGTTAATGGAAACCATATTATCTATTTGTCCTATAACATAAGGATCATTCGTGTAATTTCCAGCACGGACTTCTACTGCAGGGTTGTCGTCCACAAAATCATATAGTTCTTGGTTGCCTAAGATGAATGTGGTCATTATCTTCCCTTTGTGTAAAGTTAACTTGTTTCCAGTTACCACTCCTGCTTTTGCTAATTTAGCAATTTCTGAAGTTAACATTTCTGTATGAACCCCAAGATCTTTTTTATCATACAAAAATTTAGCTACTGAGTCTGGAATCCCACCTATACCTAATTGAATACAAGATCCATCTCCAATTTGATCTGCTATAAACTTTCCTATTTTTTCATCTTTTTCATTTGGGGTAGGAGAATCTAATAAGGGTGGATTATAATCTGCTTCAATAATATAATCTACATCCCGTACATGAATAGATATATCTCCAAAAGTTCTAGGAAAGTTAGGGTTACATTCTAATATAGTAATATCTGCAAGATCCATGGCTTCTCTCTCATAGGTATTACCTAACGAGAGAGAAATATAGCCATGTTTATCGGGCATCGTGGCGCTTCCTACATATATATTAGGTTTCTTATGAAAAAATCTTTTATATCCTGCAAAGTGTAAGTTATTTGGTATAAAGGAAGCATTGCCATTTTTATGAATTGCCCGCATTCCTGGAGAATAGAACCAGCCATTTAAGAAAAATTTATCGCTATATTCTTTTTTGAAAAATTCGAAATTACTCATAGGTAAACAATTCGTAACTTCTACTCTTTCTACTCTATCATAAATTTTGTGGAGATTCGAAAGAAAAGTCTTTCCTTCGGAGCCTCCTAATCCTGTTACTATCTCACATTGGGCTCCTACTAGTTCTAACGCTTGTTCAACAGAAATTACTTTATCTCTATATTCTTTCATTATATTCTCCTCCAATGGTAATCTTACTTACCAGATAGAATTGTTTCAACATCTTCTAAAGGTTTTACTTCTTCCCAACCTGGTGCCTCTACACCATCTTCACCCTTTACAAGACCTACTTTTGATAAATTCATTTCAGTAGTACCAAGTCTTTTTCCTTCTGTAAAGTCGATGGTTCCACCAAATGGGTTTTTCACTTTAGAATTACCCATAGCTTCAATATAACTTTCCCAAGTAAGTTCGTTGTCGCCAACTGCTTTCAATCCTTCTGTAAAGTAATGGCCAGCAATCCACCCAGTAATAGCATATACGTTCATTTCGTATTGTGGATCAATCCATTTTTGATATGCTTCTAATGACTTGCCGTCTTCTTCTCCTAAGTTAACCCAACCATTACCATAAACATCAAATTTTCCATTAATATCTGCTTGAATTTGTTCTGCAATAACAGGAGCCACATTCACATAAGTTGTTACAACATCTTTGTTAACACCTTGTGCAGCCAATCCCTTTACAATCGTTCCAATCGTACCTTGGATTGCAGCTCCTATAATAAAATCAACATCTGCATTTTTAATAGCAGTTACTGCAGCTGATACGTCAGTAGCTCCAGCAGCCACTTGTTCGTCTACCAATTCCACGCCAAGTTCTTCTGCTTTCTTCTTTGCTCCTTCCAACATATCTTTTCCTGCATCATCATTCGTATAAATTACACCAATCTTTTTAGCATTAAAGTTACCAACTGCTCTGGCTACCATAATTCCACCTTCAGTTAAATAGATTGGTTGTACCGGGAAAATAACTTCCTCTCCACCTTCTGCGTGTTCGCTATACATTTGGCGAATTCCAGTAGCGAAGTATACAGTGGGAACTCCCATATCTTTTATATCATCAATCGTTGCCGCAACAACAGGAGTACCAAAATGCCCTACAATCGCAAATACTTTTCTATCATTTACTAAAGTTTGTAATGCTGCTTTTCCTTTTGCTGCATCAAACTCATCATCAATATGTGTAAATTTAATTTGTCGTCCGTTTACTCCACCTTCATCATTGATCATCTTAAAATATGCTTCAATTCCCGCATTAAATGGAGCTCCAACAGGTGCATATGCTCCTGATACAGCAGCTGAGTTACCTACTAAAATTTCTGTATCTGTCACACCTTGAACAGTACCTTTATCTCCTCCTTTATTTCCACAAGCAGTTAACGGTAGTAACATTGCCACAACTATTAGCAAAGCAATCCATCTCTTATAATTTTTCATCTTTATCCTCCTTATTTTTTCCCACCAAGATAAGACTCTACTAATCTTGGGTTTTCTAACAACTCTTTTGCACTTCCTTCAAAACTAACTAAACCAAGCTCCAACACATATCCATAATCAGCAATTTTTAAGGTTTGTGCCGCATTTTGCTCGACAATTACTACAGTGGTTCCCTCCTTTGCTATGTCTTTTATGATATTCATAATACCTTCTACAATTAATGGAGCTAGTCCTAAAGAAGGTTCATCTAGTAAAAGAAGCTCCGGGCTACTCATTAATGCTCTAGCTATTGCAAGCATTTGCTGTTCACCACCTGATAATGTGGCAGCAATTTGTTGCCGTCTTTCTTTTAATACTGGAAAAAAATTAAAACATTTTTCATAATTCTCTTTAATTTTTCTCTTATCTTTAAGAACATATGCCCCAATTGATAAATTTTCATAAACCGTTAAATCAGGAAAAATTTGTCTGCCTTCTGGAGATTGGCTTATTCCCAATGAAGTAATCTTTTCTGGTTCCATCTCTCCTATACTAGTGTCTTGAAAAACAATCTCTCCTGCTTTAGGTTTTTCCAATCCGGAAATAGTACGTAGAGTAGTGGTCTTTCCAGCTCCATTTGACCCTAATATAGCAACAATTTCTCCTCTTTTTACTCTCATATTAATGCCTTTAATTGCATTAATTGGGCCATAGGAAACTTCCAAGTTTTTTAATTCTAAAATAGTATCCTTTTTCATAATACCTCCTACGCCTCTGACCCTAAATAGGCTTCCTGAACTGCCTTATTACTCTGAATTTCTTGGGCATTTCCTTGAGCAAGGAATTTACCAAAAGAGATTGCACAAATTTGTTCACAAACATCCATAACCAATCCCATGTCGTGCTCTACTAATAGGATTGAGCATTGATATCGATCTCTGATGTCACGGATTGTTTTTGTTAATTCAATGGTTTCTTTTTCATTTAATCCTGCAGCTGGTTCATCTAGAATTATGAGTTTAGGATTGCTCATTAAAGTTCGTGCTAATTCTATTTTTTTACGTACTCCATAAGGTTGTCCTCCAGCTTTCTCATGGATTAGATGTCCAATCCCCACATATTGTAACACTTCAATACCTTTTTCTTTTATTCTTTCTTCTTCCTGTCTTACTTTCTTTGTATTTAAAGCGATAGGAATGAATCTTGATTTGTATTCAATATGTGCCCCAACTAATACATTTTCCAAAACCGTCAATTCATTTATAATTTCAACGTTTTGAAACGTTCTTACCAATCCTCTACCTATTACTTCATGAACTTGTAAATCTGTTAGTTTTACAACCTTATTATCCCGGTCACGAAATAAAATTTCACCTTGATCAGGAGTATAAAATTGAGTAATACAGTTAAAGACAGTTGTCTTACCTGCTCCATTAGGTCCTATTAACCCAAAGATTTCTTTATCCTTAATTTGAAAAGAAAGGTTATCTACAGCTTTCAATCCTCCAAATGCTATAGAAAGATTTGAAATACTTAAACGAATATTATCATCTAATGAATAGCCCACATTAATCACCTTCCTTTTTTAACTCTTTTTGATTTTTCTTTTGAAATAACCTTTTAATGTCATTAAAGATTCCTACAAACCCATTAGGATAAAATAATATACATAAAATCATTAGTAACCCTTTGAAAATTGGTGAAATACTCGATAATACTTCAACTGGTTTGAAAACAATTTCCGTAAAGGTGTACACAATAAACGCGCCTGAAAGAGTGCCAAATATTGATCTTAATCCACCGATAACGATAATAGCCAAAAAGTCTAAAGATAAATTTAACTGCCACATCGTCGGATATGATAGTCGAATAAAATGAACGTATAGTACTCCTCCGATACTTGCCAAAGCTGTTGCAATTCCAAATGCAATAAGTTTATATTTAAAAATATTAACTCCCATGGCTTGAGCTGCAGCTTCACTTCCCCTCATAGAATTTAAGGCTCTTCCTAGATGGCCTTTCATTAAATTGTGTACAACAATAAAGACAACAATCATAACGACTACGATGAAAATATATGTTCCATTTTGCTTTAATTGGATAAATCCTAATAATGTCGGGTAAGTGGAGTTTGCTCCACTAGATCCTCCTGTAAAAGCATCAAATTGAATAAATACTTCTCGTAATACTTCAGCTACAGCTAAAGTCGCAATTCCAAGGTATAGGCCAGCTAATTTCAAGGAAATTAATCCTACAATTATACCCAAGATTGTAGGTACTATCACTGAAAGTAAAAATGATAATTCAAAAGGTAAATTTAATGAATTAAATAAATATGCTGACATATAAGCAGCCAATCCCATGAATCCTGCAGTTCCTAATGAAATTAAACCACTGGTTCCTAATAGAACATTTAGCCCTAATGCAACAATGGCATAAATTAATGTTGTTCCAAATGTTACAACGTAACTAGAGGGAAATATACCTACTGAAGATAAAAGTGGTAGTAAAGATAAGATTAGGCCAAGTATGATAAATTGAATATATTTATTTTTTAAAATTTTCATTGTTGCCCTCCTATACTTTCTTAACCATTTTTCTTCCAAACAAACCTGTTGGTTTGATGATCAAGAAAATTAAAATCAAAATATACACAATAGGTTTTCCCCAAATCGTACCTTCAGGAAAATAAACCTGAAATAGATTTGTTATAACTGCAATGATATAAGCAGCAACAACAGGTCCATAGAAAGTCTGAAAACCACCTAGAATACAAGCTAAGAATGCAAATATTAAAATATCATTCATAAAATGTAAACTTACAGTTGAAAATGGAGCTGCCATGACACCAGCGAGGCAAGATAAAGCTCCTCCTACTGCCCAAGCTAACATTGTAACCTTTTTTGTGTGTACTCCCATCAATCTAGCCGTTGTTTCATTGGAAGCCGTAGTTCTTATGGCAAGCCCTGCTTTTGTCTTATGCAAGATATTAAATAAAGTCACCATGATAACGATTCCAAAAACTATATTGAAAATAGAATTATAGGATATTTGATTTCCTAAAATATTTACTGCACCTTTTTGAATTAATTTAGGTAAAGGTATATCATAAACTCCAAAAATCATTGGGGTAATACCTAGAATTATTGCCATCAATCCTAAGGTTATAATCTCTTTTCCTGCTCCAGTTACATGTTTCGCATGTCTTATAACAACAATATCAATTAAAATCCCCATAAGTATCGAGGTTCCGATTCCTATTAAAATTGAGATTGGTAAATTTAGATTTGCTTTTGTTAAAAGAGTTGCAACCACATAGGTATTAAACATTCCAATAACACCTTGGGCAAAGTTAACCATAAAGGATGTTCTGTAAACAAGAATAACACCAAGAGCTGCTAGAGCGTAAATACTCCCATATTCAAAACTTCTTAATATTACACCAAAAACATCATTCATAAAATCATCCCCATTTCACAATATTGGCAGCCCACACATAACCTATACCTGCTGCAATCATACATACCACGTCGCCATCTTTAATTTTTCCCTCCTCTAAACCTAGTTTCAATGATAATATTGCGTCTATTTGACCCATATGTCCATAATCTTCTAGATAAACTGTTTGATCTGAAGTTTTTCCTAAAGCTTCTAACATTTGATTATGTCCACTTCTTTTAATATGCAAGATATCTACAAAATCGATATCCTCACGAGTATATCCGCTTTTTTCACATGCTTTGTCAATACATTTAAACCAATTAGGAAAAGAAACTTCATTTAATCGATCTTTCATTTTTTTAGCATCCAATAAACGTAAAGAATGGTATGCCTCATCTAAATTATCTTCATTGATTGGGTTTTTTGTACCACCATATTCTACTCCAGCAGTGTGAACCAGAGAACCATCTGAAATCAAATGAGTTCCTAATAATAAGTTTTTATTATAGTTCTTTTTCAGTAAAATGGCACCTCCACCAGCTGAAAGATCATACATAAATGATACATTGTTATCTGTGTAATCAATATAATCTCCGTTACGATAACCACCTGCAACTAATACCATATTTATATCTTCATCGGCTATTAACATATCCTTCGCCATTTTCATTGCAGATATGGTAGAACAACATCTGTTTTGTACATCAACAGCCCAAGCATTTGTTGCTCCTATTCGATCTTGAATATAACAAGCACTTGTCGTTAAAGGATATTCTTTCCACTCTTCCCCAAAACATATAATAGCATCAATATCCTTAGGATCTACACCAGTGTTTTCAATACAATCAATTGCAGCTAATGCACCCATTTCTTGAGTACCTTCTTTTTCATTTGCTATAAATTTTCTATGAATTCCAAGTTTCTCTTTAATTGCTTCTTCAGTCCAGTTTCCTTTTGTCCATTCTGAAATATCTTTAGCGGTTACTGTTTGCTCTGGAAAATACATTCCCACCCCTACGATTCCTACATTATCGGCCATAGTATCCCTCCTTAACGAAGTTTTACATTCGTTTTCCTGCTTTTTAAAAAAATATACGTTTTAACTGAATGTCCATTCATGTTTATGATTTAATCATAGCTCTTTTTCTTTCGTTTGTCAAATACTTTTTCAAAATTTTTTCATAAATTTTTTAAACCTGTATTTTCCAATGTTTAAGGCGAGTTATATAATTCTATATAATGCTTTCGGATTGTTAGGCGTATAAATGTGTATGAATGTTCATTTTTCATAATTTTATATTTTCATTATTTTAAATAGGTTGAATTATGTAAACGTTTCTTTTCATATCTTTTAAAGTCTTTATAATAAGGTGATGATTAAAAGATTATTTATACAAAAAAATCTTGCCTTTAAGGCAAGACTAGATTTTCTAATTATTTTTTATTAATTAATGCTTTCTTTTGTAATGTATTTAAGACAGAAAAAATTATAATTATGATTCCTAAGGTAAGAGATGTTTTAATGACAGATTCCGATTTTGTAAAAATAATTAAGAATCCGATGCCGAAAATAAATGTAATCATCGTATATATAATTTTTTTAATAATTTCCTCTTCTGTCTTCAATATTTTATTTATCCATAAAATTTCTAACAGGAAAATCATCGATCTTAGATATCCAGTTAATCCTTTTGTATATAAAAAAATACTAATACCAAAAATAAATATTGTCCATTTTATATAATTTTTATATCTTTTTAGAAACAAAGTTGCCTCCTTTTTATCAGTAGATCTTCATTGTAAATACGATCTTTAACTTATGTTCCTATTTTGTAATAAAAAGGACTTGACACTATATTAGCGCAAGTCCTTGTAATTTCGTTAAATTAATTCGATAATCGCCATTTCCGCCGAATCCCCACGACGTGGTCCTTTTTTCAAAATTCTAGTATATCCGCCATTTCGCTCTTCATATTTTGGAGCAATTTCTTCAAAAAGTTTAGTTACCACATCTTCGTCGTAAATGTAAGCCAGTGCTTGACGGCGTGCGTGTAAGTTACCTCTTTTTCCAAGGGTAATCATACGCTCTGCCATTCTTCTTGTTTCTTTTGCTCTTGGCACTGTTGTTTCAATTCTACCTTCTCTTAATAGTGAAGTTGTAAGGTTACGAAGCATGGCTTTTCGATGAGCTGTTTCGCGACCTAATTTTCTTAACTTGGCCATGGGTATCCCTCCTTTATTCTTCTTCTTCTCGTAAACTTAGTCCCAGTTCAGCTAGTTTATTTTGTACTTCTTCCAGTGATTTCTTTCCAAGGTTACGAACTTTCATCATGTCTTCTTCGGTTCTTTGAGTCAATTCTTCGACTGTATTGATATTTGCTCGTTTCAGGCAGTTAAAACTTCTTACAGAAAGATCTAATTCTTCCACTGTCATTTCCAACACTTTTTCTTTTTGATCTTCTTCTTTTTCAACCATAATATTAACGTCACTAACATGTTCTGTCATGCTGATGAAAAGATCTAAGTGTTCTGTGAGTACTTTTGCTGCGAGACTTGTGGCTTCATCTGCCGGCATAGAGCCGTCAGTTTCCACTTCTAAGATTAAGCGATCGTAGTCTGTTCTTTGTCCCACACGAGTATTTTCTACGTTCCAATTTACTCTTCGTATCGGGGTGTAGTTGGAATCTACGGGAATGACGCCGATTTCCACTATTTCATCTTTTTTAAGCTCCGAAGGTTCATACCCTCTTCCTCGTTCTACCACCAAGTCAATATAAACATCTGCGTCCTCGTTAAGAGTTGCAATATGATGTTCAGGATTTACAATTTCCACGTCAATGCCGGTGTTTATATCTCCCGCCAATAGCTCCCCTTCTCCGGATTTCTCAATGGTAATGTGGACAGGTTCATCCACATGACTTTTTAATACGATCCCTTTAATATTGAGGATCATCTCCGAAACGTCTTCTAAAACTCCGGGAATTGTAGCAAATTCATGTTCTACACCCCGAATATTCATAAAAGAAACGGCAGCTCCCGGCAGGGAGGACAAGAGCACCCGTCTTAAAGAGTTTCCAATGGTAATCCCATAGCCACTCTCCAAGGGCTCCACTACAAATCGACCAAATTTACCGTCTTCACTTAACTCTTCGATTTCTATACTGGGCTTTTCAATTTCTATCATATGCCAATGCCCTCCTTTATCGGGTACTGTATAGTTCTCTACCACTTGGTCCCCAAGGATTAAACTCTACGACGTTTTGGTGGTCTACATCCATTATGAGGAATGGGTGTAACATCCTTAATCATCGTAACTTCCAATCCGTTAGCCTGTAATGAACGAATTGCTGCCTCTCTTCCGGATCCAGGTCCTTTTACGAATACCTCTACAGATTTTAAACCATGCTCTTTTGCTTTTGTAGCTGCTTCTGGTGCTGCTTCTTGTGCTGCAAAAGGTGTGGATTTTCTTGATCCACGGAATCCTAATTGTCCAGCACTTGCCCAAGAAATAACATTTCCGCTCATGTCTGTTAAGGTAACCATGGTGTTATTAAAGCTGGAAGCGATATGGGCTTGACCCTTTTCTATATTTTTACGAACTCTTCTACGAGAGCGTGATGTCGTCTTCTTTTTCGCCAATCTGATACCTCCCTTTATTTCTTCTTAGATACGAGCTTTTTCGGTCCCTTACGGGTTCTTGCATTTGTTTTTGTATTTTGTCCTCTTACGGGAAGTCCTCTTCTATGACGAATTCCGCGATAGCAGTTGATTTCTCGTAGTCGTTTTATATTCATCGCAACGTCACGTCGTAAATCACCTTCTACGTTATATTTATCGATTTCTGCACGTAGAGCTGCTACTTCCGCTTCTGTCAAGTCTTTTACTCTTGTGTCAAAATCAATTTCTGTATTTTTTAGAATTTCTTGAGCTCTTGAGCGTCCGATTCCAAAAATATATGTTAAACCGATTTCGATTCTTTTATCTCTTGGTAAGTCAATACCGGCAATTCTTGCCATCTATTCATACACCTCCCGTTAGCCTTGTCGTTGTTTATGTTTTGGATTTTCACAGATGACCATTACTCGTCCATTTCTCTTTATTATCTTACATTTTTCACACATCTTTTTTACAGATGGTCTTACTTTCATAGCATTCCCTCCTACCTTACTTTTTGCGCCAAGTAATTCTACCGCGAGTTAGATCGTAAGGAGAAAGTTCCACCGTTACTCGATCTCCCGGTAGGATTCTGATATAGTTCATTCTCAGCTTTCCGGAAATATGAGCCAAAATTTCATGACCGTTTTCCAACTTCACTTTAAAATTGGTGTTTGGTAACGCATCTGTAACCGTACCTTCTACCTCAATGACATCTTCCTTCGCCATAACGAAGCAAACCTCCTTTTTACTTTTCTCGAAAAGGTTCTAAATGCTTTCTGATGTAGCTATCATTCCAATGAATTGAAGTTGTATCTATTGGTATGACTGTATTCGTCACCATGATGTGTTTGATCTTTTTCAATTTCGGTTTTGAAAGTTTCCGAAGATCTCCATCCACCAGAGTTAAATAGCTCTCATCTTTGATTTCCAGGACCATAAAAAATCGATCCTTATCTCTACCGGCCTTGGATTTGACGACTTGTCCCGGAACGATTCCTGTTGTCCTATCCATTGGCAAACCTTACTGTTCCAATCCCGCTACAATATCGTTAAATACTGCATCGATTTCTTGGGCTCCGTTTACGTTTAACAAAAGTCCTTGGGCTTTATAGTAATCAATGAGAGGAGAGGTTTGATTCGTATACACTTGAATCCGATTTTTTACTGTTTCCTCTGTATCATCATCTCTTTGAATAAGTGTTGTATGATCGATGTCACATTTACCTTCTTCTTCCGGTGGGTTAAATGTCACATGATAGGTAGCTCCACAGGTTTTACAAACTCTGCGACCTACCGCTCTTTCTATTAAAAGCTCTGGATCGACCATAATATTAATGGCTCGATCTAAAGAGATGCCCAGTTTTCTAAGTTCTGCATCCAAGGCAACAGCTTGTGCAGTTGTTCTTGGAAATCCATCTAATAAAAAACCTTCTTTACAATCTTCTCTTGTGATTCGTTCTTGTACCAAAGCAATTACCAATTCGTCCGGGACCAAAGACCCCTTATCCATATAGTCTTTTGCCTTTTTTCCCAAGTCTGTTTCATCTTTAATATTTTCTCTTAGTATATCTCCTGTGGAAATATGTGGAATCTTATATTTTTTAACGATAAAATCCGCTTGAGTGCCTTTTCCGGCACCTGGTGGACCTAGTATTATCAGTCTCATTTGTCCTCCTTATTTCAAGAATCCTCTGTAATGTCTCATTAACATTTGTTGTTCGATGATTCTAGCTGTTTCAAGGATTACACCGACGACGATGATCATTGATGTTCCTCCGAAGTTAAAGTGCATACCAGATGCTTTTGTTAAAAAGTAAGGTATCACTGCTAAGAATGATAGTACAATCGCTCCAGGGAATACTAAACGATTCACCGTTCTATTTAAATAATCAGAAGTTGATCGTCCCGGTCTAATACCCGGAATAAATCCTCCATTTTGTTGTAAGTTCTTTGAATATTCAACAGTGTTAAATTGAATGGTCGTATAGAAAAATGTGAAGAATATAATTAATAACACTGTAACAATGGAATAAAGCCAAATTCCTGGTCCTCCTTGTGGAGAAAACCATCTGGTCACAAATCCTGCAAAGGATGAACTTGGTTTAAACGTTGCTATGGTTGCAGGGATTGCAACAATAGAGTTGGCAAAGATTATAGGCATAACCCCACTCATAAGAACTTTAATAGGGATATGGGTGGACTGACCACCGTACATCTTTCTTCCCACCACTCTTTTGGCGTATTGTACTGGGATCCTTCGTTCCCCTTCATTCATGGCTACAACGATAACAATAATTGCAAGTGCCACAAAGACAAAGAGTAATAAGAATACCCATGAAGATCTTCCTGCTAAAACCATTTTAGTAGAATTTATAATATCTAAGGGGAATCTTGATACAATTCCAGCAAAGATGATTAGTGAAATTCCATTACCAATTCCTTTTTCTGTAATCAATTCACCAATCCATATTAAAAAACTGGTTCCTGCTACGATAGATAGTATAATAGTCGCATTTTCCAAAGGACCAACAGCTGTAACTGCTCGTCGGAAAATACCAAATGTATATCCAATAGCTTGTACAAGGGCAAGAGCAACTGCTAAATATCTTGTATATTTTGCAATTTTCTTACGTCCGATTTCTCCTTCTTTGGATAAAGCTTCTAGGCTTGGTAATGCTACAGTTAATAATTGTAATACGATGGATGCAGTGATATATGGATATATATTTGCTGCAAATATCGTATACTTACTAAAGTTACCCCCAGCCATTAAGTCCATAAAGGACAGTAGATTCGTTTGGTTTCGGTTAAAGACTTCTGCAATTAACGCCTTATTCATAAATGGAACAGGGATTGCAGAACCTACTCGATAAACCAATAGCATTAATAGGGTAAAAATCATTTTTTTCCGAATCTCAGGAATTTTCCACGCATCTCTAAAGGTTTGAAGCAACTTATATCACCTCTGCCTTTCCTCCCGCAGCTTCTATTTTCTCTGCGGCAGCTTTTGAAAAGTGATTTGCTTTTACATTTACCTTCTTTGTAATGTCCCCTTTTCCTAAAATACGAATTCCGTCTTTTGCTTTTGCTGCTTTAATAATACCTTCTTCGACTAATGTATTTAAGTCAATATTCGCTCCGTCTTCAAAGCGATTTAAATCTTCCACATTTAAAACTGCATATTGCTTTTTAAATATATTTGTAAATCCACGTTTTGGTAAACGACGGAATAAGGGCATTTGTCCCCCTTCAAATCCTGGTCGTACACCTCCACCGCTACGGGCGTTTTGGCCTTTATGGCCTCTTCCGGAGGTTTTTCCTGTCCCGGAACCAATGCCTCGACCTACACGTTTCTTTGCTTTTACACCGCCACCTTCGGCTGGTCGTAAGTCATGCAACTTCATGAAGTCCACCTCCTTAGTCCAGTACTTCTACCATAAAATCTATGGACTGTATCATTCCTCGAATTTGAGGAGTATCTTTCTTTTCAATTACTTGGCCAACTTTTTTGAACCCAAGTGCCTTTACGGTCTTTTTATGGTTTTCCACTCTGCCAATGGGGCTTCGGACCAATTTAATGCGTATTGTTTCCATTGTTTAACCCCCTTATCCTAAAATCTCTTCTACGGACTTACCGCGAAGTTTCGCCACACTTTCTGCCGTTTTCAAGTTTGTCAGTGCAACTAATGTTGCGTTTACAATATTTTGTGGGTTACTTGTTCCAATATTTTTAGTACGAATATCTGAAATTCCAGCTAACTCACATACGGCACGTACTGCACCACCTGCAATAACTCCAGTACCTGGAGCAGCAGGCTTTAAAAATACTCTTCCTGCGCCGAATACTCCTGTAGTTTGGTGAGGAATCGTGCTGTCCACAAGGTTGACTTTCACAACGTTTCTCTTTGCGGCTTGAGCGGCCTTACGAATGGCTTCTGGAACTTCAAGTGCTTTTCCTGTCCCCATTCCAACATGTCCGTTTTTATCTCCAACCACTACTAGGGCGCTGAATCTAAAGTTTCTACCACCCTTTACAACCTTTGCTACTCGGTTGATGGAGACAACTCTTTCTTCTAAGTCCAATTCTCCTGCATCAATAAATGAACGTTTCAATATTTCCCCTCCTTTGTTTAGAATTTTAATCCGGCTTCTCTTGCAGCTTCTGCAAGTGCTTTTATTTTTCCGTGATAAATATATCCGCTACGGTCAAAGACTACTTCTTCAATACCTTGATCTAAAGCTCGTTTTCCAATTTCTTTTCCAATGGCCTTTGCAGCTTCTACATTTCCAGTTTTTTCTAAGTTTAAGGATTTTTCAACAGTAGATGCACTTACCAATGTATGACCTTTATCGTCATTTATTATTTGAGCATAAATGTGTTGACCGCTACGATATACACAAAGTCTGGGTTTTTCGGCAGTTCCGGAGATTTTGCGTCTCACGCGAGCGTGTCGTTTTTTTCTGCTTTGGTTTTTATCAATTCTTTTTAACACGTGTTCCTCCTCCTTTACTTACCGGTCTTTCCTACTTTACGGCGAATATGTTCATCCACATATTTAATCCCTTTCCCTTTGTAAGGTTCCGGTTCTCTAAAGCTTCGAATCTTTGCCGCATAGGCTCCAACTTTTTGTTTGTCAATTCCACGAATAATAATCGAATTATTATTGGGAACTTCTACTTCTAAGCCTTCTGGATCTTCTAATTCTAAAGGATGAGAAAATCCTAAGGTAAGATTTAATTTATTTCCTTGTTTTGTTGCACGGTATCCAGTACCTACAATTTCTAATTGTTTTGTATATCCATTGGTTACACCTTCAACCATATTAGCAACCAAGGAACGAGACAATCCATGAAGAGCACGATATTTTTTTGAATCATTAGGTCGCTCTACAACTAGTTCGCCCTCTTCTATTTTTATTTTCATTCCGCTGTCGATGGCTTGGCTAAGAGTTCCCTTCGGGCCTTTTACTTCAACTACATTGGCCTCAGAAACTTTCACTTCCACTCCGGCGGGAATTTCAATAGGTTTTTTTCCAATTCTTGACATTCTTACACCTCCTAGAAAGTTTACCAAACGTAACAGAGAACCTCTCCACCGACACCTTCGTTTCTAGCTTTTTTATCCGTTACTATTCCTTTGGAAGTAGAGATAATGGCAATGCCAAGTCCCCCTAGTACCTTGGGAACTTCATTCGCCTTGGCGTAAACTCTAAGTCCGGGTTTTGAAATCTTTTTAATACCGCTAATAACTTTTTCGCCATTCTCGCCGTATTTTAAAGTGATACGAAGTACCCCTTGTTTGTCGTCTTCTATTACATCGTATTTCTGAATATATCCTTCGTTTAATAAAATTTCAGAAATTGCTTTTTTCATATTCGACGCAGGGATATCAACGGATGTGTGTTTGGCATTTACGCCATTTCGAATTCTCGTTAGCATATCTGCGATAGGATCTGTCATCATAATCGCGTTCCTCCTTTCGTTAACGGTTCATTACCAGCTGGCTTTACGTACACCGGGAATTTCTCCCTTGTAAGCCAATTCTCTAAAACAAATTCTACAAATACCGTACTTTCGGAGCACTGCATGAGGTCTTCCGCAAATGCTGCAACGAGTGTAGGCTCTGGTCGAATATTTTGGTTTTCTCTTTTGTTTTGCAATCATTGATTTTTTTGCCACAAAATTTCCTCCTTCTTATTTCGCAAAGGGCATTCCCATTTGTTCTAAAAATGCTTTTGCTTCTTCGTCCGTGTTTGCGGTAGTTACTACAACAACATTCATACCTCTAATTGTGTCCACCTTGTCGTATTCAATTTCCGGGAAGATTAATTGTTCTTTAATTCCTAAGGCATAGTTTCCTCTACCATCAAAGGCAGCAGGGTTTACTCCACGGAAGTCACGAACTCTGGGAAGGGCAATATTCATCAATTTATCTAAAAAGTCATACATTTTTTCCCCACGAAGGGTGACTTTACATCCAATTTTGTTTCCTTCACGAAGCTTAAAGTTCGCAATGGATTTTTTTGCTACCGTTACTACCGGCTTTTGTCCTGCAATAATGGTTAAGTCATTAACAGCGGATTCTAAAGCTTTTGGATTATCTTTTGCTTCTCCAACTCCAATATTAATAATGACCTTTTCTAATTTTGGAACTTCCATTATGCTTTTGTATCCAAATTTATCCATTAAATGACTTACTACTTCGTCATTATATTTTTCCTTTAATCTGGAAGTCATCATTTGCCTCCTCTCTATTAATCAAGTGCAGCTCCGCCTCGTTTAGCGATTCTCACTTTTTTGCCATTTTCAATTTTGTATCCTACACGAGTTGGTTTACCTGCCTTGGTGTCATAGTACATTACATTGGAAACATGAATGGGAGCTTCCGTTTTTGTAATTCCACCAGGTTGTTGTGGTCCACGAGGTTTAATATGTTTCGTTACAATATTTACTCCGTCAACAATAACTCTTTCTTCTCTTGGTAGGCATTTCTTTACTTTGCCGGTTTTGCCTCGATCTTTACCGGCAATGACCATAACCGTATCGCCTGTTTTAATTTTCATTCAAGGCACCTCCTTAAAGTACTTCTGGTGCAAGAGAGATGATTTTCATAAAGTTTTCTCCTCTAAGCTCTCTCGTTACCGGTCCGAAGATACGCGTGCCTACTGGGCTACGATCTTCTTTTATAATTACTGCTGCATTATCATCGAATTTAATATATGAACCGTCTTTACGGCTAATTCCTTTTTTTGATCTGACGATAACAGCTTTCACCACTTGCCCTTTCTTAACAACGCCACCGGGTGTTGCATGTTTTACACTACATACCACAATGTCGCCAATATTAGCTACGCGGCGATTTGTTCCTCCTAGAACCTTAATAACACCAAGTTCTCTGGCTCCGGAGTTATCTGCTACCCTCATTCTGGATTCTTGTTGAATCATGGTAAGAACCTCCCTTCAAAACCCTATTATTTTGCTTTTTCAATAACTTCTACCAGTCTCCAACATTTATCACGAGATAATGGTCTGGTTTCCATAATGCGAACTTTGTCCCCGATGTTACATGTGTTTTCTTCATCGTGAGCTTTGAATTTTGTAGTCTTGGTCATGCGCTTACCATAGATGGGATGAGTGACGAATGTCTCAACGGCTACAACAATGGTTTTTTCCATTTTGTCACTGACTACTGTTCCCGTAATCATTTTTCTACTATTTCTTTCCATTTGAGATTAAGCCTCCCTTCCCAAGTTCAATTCACGTTCTCTCAAGATCGTCTTAACACGAGCAATATCTTTTTTTACTGCTTTTATATTTGATGGATTATCAAGTTGACCTGTTGCCAATTGAAATCTTAAATTAAATAGTTCACTTTTTAATTCTACAACTTTTTTGCCCAATTCTTCACTGGACATTTGGCGAATTTCTTTAGTCTTCATTTGATTCACCATCCTTTTCTTCTACTTTAGAGACGAATTTCGTCTTAATAGGTAATTTATTTGAAGCTAGACGCATTGCTTCTCTTGCAATCTCATCGGAAACACCGCTCATTTCAAATAAAATACGTCCCGGTTTCACAACAGCTACCCAGTATTCTGGAGCACCTTTACCAGAACCCATTCGAGTTTCTGCCGGTTTTTCTGTTACTGGCTTATCAGGGAAAATTTTAATCCAAATATTACCGCCACGACGAATATAACGAGTCATTGCACGACGAGCAGCCTCAATTTGATTTGAAGTAATCCATGCTGGCTCAATAGCTTGCAAACCATACTCTCCGTAGGTTAGAGTGTTGCCGCGATGTGCATTTCCCTTCATTCTGCCTCTATGAACTCTACGATATTTCACTCTTTTAGGCATTAACATATGCGTTCCTCCTTCCTACGATTAAGCTTTACGATCGTTGGATCTTCGATTGTTTTGTGATCCTCTTCTACGATTTCTATTATCTCTTCCATCACGACCATCACGACGATTTCTACGATTGTCACGACGTTTTCTATCTTGTGGTATTTCAGGAAGAACCTCACCTTTATAAAGCCAAACTTTTACACCAAGTTTTCCATAGGTGGTGTCTGCTTCCGCAAAACCATAATCAATATCAGCACGTAGTGTTTGTAGCGGGATGGTTCCTTCACTATATCCTTCGGTTCTGGCCATATCTGCTCCACCTAAACGTCCGGCTACGGAAGTCTTGATACCTTTTGCGCCTAATCGCATCGTACGTTGGATTGATTGTTTCATTGCACGTCTAAAAGAAATTCTTCTTTCTAGTTGAGATGCAATATTTTCAGCCACTAATTGGGCATTCAAATCCGGTACTTTAATTTCTTCTACATTTACTACAACAGATTTCCCTGTCATTTTCTCTAATTTTGTACGTAATTCTTCTACACCAGCGCCACCACGGCCAATAACCATACCTGGCTTACCTGTGTGAATCGTAATCTTTACCTTATTGGCAGCTCTTTCAATTTGAATGTTAGAAATCCCTGCTTGGTATAATTCCTTTTTCACATACGTACGAATTTGATTGTCTTCTAATAATAAATCTCCGAAATTCTTTTTATCTGCATACCACTTAGAATCCCAGTCTTTAATGATTCCTACTCTAAGACCTTTAGGATTTACCTTTTGACCCATTGATCCATACCCCCTTACTCACGCTCAGCTACGACTACGCCAATATGACTACTTCTTTTCAAAATAGGATAAGCCATACCCTTCGCTTTCGGACGATATCGTTTCATTGTCGGCC
Organism: Tissierellia bacterium; assembly: GCA_030537855.1. Lineage (GTDB taxonomy): Bacteria > Bacillota > Clostridia > Tissierellales > Peptoniphilaceae > JAUNVD01. The sequence continues at coordinate 21,049 of JAUNVD010000023.1, forward strand.
CTTCATTAGCGTATGCTTGTTTCACGTATAAGTTATCACGGTCTAAGCTCAAGTTATTTTCTGCATTTGCTACTGCAGACTTTAACACTTTTTCTAGTTCCTTGGCTCCACGTTTCGGAGTGAACTTTAATAGAGCAAGAGCTTCATCTACTTGTTTACCGCGAATTTCATCACAGATAAAATGAACCTTTAATGGAGAAATTCTCACATATTTCGCGATTGCTTTAGCTTCCATTATTTCCCTCCTCTTACTTCAATGTAGTGGCTTTCTCACCACGGGAGTGACTACGAAACGTTCTTGTAGGAACGAACTCACCCAGCTTGTGGCCAACCATATCTTCAGTTATATATATCGGAACATGTTTACGTCCATCATGAACAGCAATGGTATGAGATACCATTTCTGGAAATATTGTGGAACGTCTTGACCATGTTTTAATGACTTTCTTTTCATTCTTTTCGTTTAACGCATCTATTTTCTTTAAAAGATGTTCATCGGCGAAAGGTCCTTTTTTAATCGATCTACTCATTGGAATCCTCCTTTCAAGCTACGTTATTTCGTTCTACGACGTACAATGTACATATTGGACTTTTTATTTTTCTTACGAGTTTTTAGTCCAAGACCTTTTTTACCCCAAGGTGTCATAGGAGATGGACGACCAATTGGAGTACGGCCTTCCCCACCACCATGTGGATGATCTACTGGGTTCATTGCAGAACCACGTACATGAGGTCTCTTGCCCATATGACGAGATCTTCCCGCCTTACCAATGGTAATAAGCTCATTGCTTACATTTCCTACTTGACCAATCGTTGCACGACATTCAATATTCACACGACGATACTCTCCTGAAGGAAGTCGTAATTGTGCATATTTTCCTTCTTTTGCCATAAGTTGTGCTTCTGTACCTGCAGAACGAACCATTTGTCCCCCTCTTCCAGGGATAAGTTCTACATTATGAATAGTAGTACCTACTGGGATAAATCTTAAAGGAAGTGCATTCCCTAGCTTAATATCAGCATCTACACCAGACTCAATAACATCTCCTACTTTTAAGCCATTCGGAGCTAAAATATATCTTTTTTCTCCATCTGCATAGTTAATAAGTGCAATAAATGCTGTACGATTAGGATCATACTCAATTGCTGCTACACGACCTTCAATACCGTCTTTATTTCTTTTAAAATCTATAATTCTATATTTTTTCTTTGCTCCACCGCCACGGTGTCTACTAGTAATTCTACCTTGTCCATTACGTCCGGAATGTTTATTCAAGGTAACTACCAAGGATTTTTCCGGGGTGGATTTTGTGATTTCTTCAAATGTTGAAACCGTCATTTCCCGTCTTGCAGGGGTAGTCGGTTTAAAACCTTTAATCGCCATTATTAATCCCTCCTATACCTTATTCCATTCCTTCGAAAAACTCGATGGACTTAGAATCATCGGTTAGCGTGACAATTGCTTTTTTCCAATTAGGACGACGCCCACTGGTTGCACCTTGACGTTTTAACTTACCACGCATATTCATTGTATTTACATTTTTAACTTTTACATCAAAAATATCTTCAATTGCTGTTTTGATTTCACGTTTATTTGCCTTTTTCGCCACAACAAAGGTGTATTTATTCTCTTCCATATCCATCATACTACGTTCAGTAATAATAGGGCGAATGATAATATCATAATTCAACATTAGTTGTACACCTCCTGAATTTGTTCCAAGGCATCTTTTGTTACAAGTAAAGTATCATGTTTTAAAATATCATATACATTTAAAGTATTTACAGAAGCAAACTTTACTCCCTTTATATTTCGTCCGGAACGAATGACATTGTCATCTTTTTCTCCTAAAACAACTAAGGCTTTTTTATCTACCTTTACAGCTTCTAAAAATTTCACAAAGTCCTTAGTTTTTGGTGCGTCAAAGGTAATATTATCAACAACTACAAGACCTTCTTCCCTTACCTTATCTGTTAGTACAGATTTCATAGCAAGGCGACGTACCTTTTTCGGTGTAGTATAAGAATAATCCCTTGGTTTTGGTGCGAACACAACTCCGCCACCTTTCCATTGAGGAGAACGGATACTACCTTGTCTTGCACGACCGGTTCCCTTTTGTCTCCAGGGTTTTCTACCTCCACCACGAACTTCTGCACGTGTTTTTGCAGATTGCGTTCCTTGACGGCGATTTGCCAAAATATTTTTTACGACTAAATAAACACAATGCTCATTTACCTCTACATCAAAGATGCTGTCTTTTAATTCAATCTCTTCTAGTGAAGAGCCTTCCATGTTGACCATTTGAATTTTAGGCATGTGTTACCCTCCTTCCACAGTACTTATTTACCGGCCTTTACCGATTCTCTTATTTCTACGATTCCTTTTTTGGGGCCCGGGATGGCACCTTTTACAAGAATGACATTTGTCTCTACATCCACTCGAATTACTTCAAGATTTTGTACCGTCACTCTTTCATGTCCCATTTTTCCAGCCATACGATGACCTTTCCAAACCTTTCCCGGATCAGATGCAGCTCCCATACCACCAGGCATTCTGTGGAATTTAGACCCATGAGTCTCACGTCCTCTAGCAAAACCATGACGCTTGATGACACCGGCTGTTCCTTTTCCTTTAGAAGTTCCTGTTACATCTACCTTATCTCCAGCTGCAAACATATCTACTTTTAATTCATCCCCAACATTATATTCATCAGGGTTCTCACAACGGAATTCACGAATTACTTTCTTGTAATCCACACCAGCTTTATCGAAATGTCCCTTTAAAGGTTTATTCACTCTATGTTCTTTCACATTTCCTGAGCCAACTTGAACTCCATTATAACCATCTCTTTCCACTGTCTTTTTCTGAATCACTATTTGTGGTTCTGCTTCGATGACAGTAACGGGAACAACCTCACCATTTTCATTAAAAAGTTGGGTCATGCCCAGTTTTCTACCAATCATATACTTCATTCCTGCACCTCCTAAGTTATAGCGGATTATATCTAGCATATAATCATATATAAAGAATAAGAAATCTTATAACTTTATTTCAATATCTACACCAGCGGGTAAATTTAATTTCATAAGCGAATCAACTGTTTTTTGATTCGGATTTAAAATATCGATTAATCTCTTATGAGTTCTTTGCTCAAATTGCTCTCTTGAATCCTTATGTTTGTGAACAGAACGTAAAATTGTAATAATTTCCTTTTCCGTTGGTAGAGGAATCGGACCAGATACTACAGCACCTGTAGTCTTTGCCGCTTCAACAATTCGCTTTGCAGAATTGTCCAAAATCTCATGATCATAAGCTTTCAATCGAATTCTAATTTTTTGTTTACCATTGTTTGACATATTTTCCCTCCTATTTCATACTTTCGATGGGAGGTCAAGTTCCCGATACACGTTCCCGGGTGTTTCATATTCCCAGAAAGAAAAAAGGAACTTGATCACGCCTTGGTTCACAGACCAAAACTTCTCCACAATAATTCCCTTAAAACAGGACAAAACCAAAGTTTGTCTAACCTTAAGCAACCTATTGCATCATCGCAATGTCATTTTGCATACCCTAGTATTATACATAGCTTTCCTAATGATTTCAAGGGCTTTTTCAAGGAAAATAAAATATTTTTTGTTATTTTCCATAATTTCTAAAAATAAGGACTACCTTCCTTCTATTTTTATTCTTTTCTTCCTTTACAGTCTTTTCTTTAATTCTACTTTTGATTCTTTATATAAGGAAGAAACTTTTTTATTATAAAGACCTTAGATTTATTCTTGAATATAAAAGTGTATTTAAAATTATTCACATTATTATAAAAAATATTACAATGTTTTAAAGTATAGAAAGAATACCTTTTTCAAATACTTCATTAAGATTGTGAAAAAAAGATACCTTATTTATAAAAAATCTTAAAATCCTCCACTTAAATATTATTCTTATGGTATAATAACATTGTGAAAACTTTTTCTCTTATAGATTATTCTTTCCTTCTTTATTGATTAAAAAGAAGGAAAAGGGATATAAGATAGTATAAAGAAGAGAAACACTAAGGAGGTTTCATATGGAGATATTAGTTTGTATTAAGGAGGTTCCAGTAACTTCAACGGTTACCATTGACCCGGAATCTGGAAAGTTAAATCGAGATAAAGCAAAATCTCAAATTAACCCTCCAGATATGCATGCACTACAAGCAGCACTAGATATTAAGAAAAAAAGTGGTGGTAAAGTAACCGTTATCACAATGGGTCCTGAAACAGCAAAAGAATCCTTAAGAGAATGTATCACTCTAGGTGCAGATGTTGGCTATTTAGTTAGTGACGAGCACTATATGGGTGCAGATACCTTAGCTACTAGCTATGCATTGGCAAAAGCTGCACAACATTTAGGAGACTTTGATCTTGTTTTTACAGGCACCCAAACTTTAGATGGAGACACAGGCCAAGTAGGCCCGGAACTTGCTGAACGTTTAGGACTTGCACAAGTAACCTATGTCAACAAGATAGAAGAGCATAAAGAAGATGCTTTGATTGTAACACGTTATAACCAAGATCTCGTAGAAAAGATTGAAGTTAAGTTACCTGCTCTGTTAACAATTACAAGGGATGCCAATGAGATTGGTAAACCAAACATTAAATCAAAAATGGCAGCTAAAAAAGCTACCTTTGAAGACTTAACACCGGATATTATCGGTGCAGAAGACTCAAAAATAGGTTCCAAAGGTTCTCCTACGGAAGTTGTAGAAATCTACGAGCCGGAAGAATTAGAAAAAGGAGTTATTATCCAAGAAGGAACAGAAGAAGAGTCTGTTAAAAAATTAGTCGATATATTAGTAGAAAAACAATTAATAGGGTAGGTGGAATAATGGCTGAAAAAAATATTTGGGTTGTTGCCGAACTTACAGAAGGCAAACCAATCAATCTTAGTGTAGAGTTATTAGGAAAAGCCACTAAACTTGCCGAAGAAAAAGGTGGCGATGTTGTAGGAGTTGTCATTGGTAAAGATACCCAAGAAGCTTGTGACATAATGATAAAATATGGCGCCAAAAAAGTTCTTAAAGTAGATGGGGATGTTTATGAACAATACTCCACAGATGCATATACAAAAGCGTTGGAAACACTTTTAGACAAATACGATCCTCTCCTCGTTTTATTTGGAGCAACAGAAAACGGAAGAGATTTAGCAGCAAGACTTGCAGCACGTAAAGAACTTGGTCTAGTGGCAGATTGTTTAAATATTATTTCTGTAGATGAAGAAACAGAATTTAAATGGGAAAGACCAACCTTTGACGGTAAATTATACTCTGATATTCGAATAAAAACAAAACCTCAACTTGCTACAATTGCCAGCAAGATTTTCCGTGGGAATAAACCAAACGACGGTGCTGAGGGAGAAATTATAGAAGAATCTGTAGAATTTAGTATAGATGAAATTCGTACAAAAATTCTAGAAGTAATGAAAAATGAACATGACACAACTACTGATGATTTAGAAACTGCTGATATTGTTGTTTCCGGTGGTCGTGGACTAGATAATGCCGATAACTGGTATCTTATAGACAACCTTGCAAAAGCATTAGGTGGAACTACTGGTGCTAGTCGTCCTATTTGTGATGCTGGTTGGGTAGATGTAAAGAAACAAGTTGGAGCAACAGGGGTTAAAATAACACCAAAAATTTACATTGCAGTTGGTATATCCGGTGCCATCCAACATTTAGCCGGAATGAAAAAATCCTCTTTGATCATAGCTATTAACAATGATCCAGAGGCACCTATTTTTAAAGCTGCGCATTACGGTATTGTAGGTGACTTGTTTAAAGTTGTTCCTGCATTAACCGAAGCGATAGAAGAACTTAACAAAAAATAAGAAAGAAAACTAAGGAGGAAAACATGGAATTTTATTTGAACGAAGAACTACTTGAACTGCAAGAAATGTTAAGAGATTTTGCAAAAGAGGACGTTGAGCCTATTGCAGCAGAAATTGACAGAGAACATCGTTTCCCAGAAGAAACTGTTGAAAAAATGGCAGAAATGGGATTATTAGGACTTCCATTCCCAGATGAGTACGGTGGAACAGGACTTAATAACGTTGCATATGCTATGGCTATTGAAGAAACTTCAAAAGTTTGTGGATCTACTGGAGTAATTATTTCTGCACATACTTCTTTAGGTGCATGGCCAATTTACCATTTCGGTACAGAAGAACAAAAACAAAAATATTTAACAAGACTTGCAAGTGGAGAATGCCTAGGAGCATTTGGACTTACTGAACCAGAAGCAGGAACTGATGCTGCGGGAACTCAAACAACTGCTGTTCTAGATGGAGATGAGTGGGTTCTTAACGGAAATAAATGCTTTATCACAAATGGTGGAGAAGCTGAAATTTATGTAATCTTTGCTATGACGGACAAAGAAAAAGGAAACCATGGAATTTCTGCATTTATCGTTGAAAAAGGTACCGAAGGATTCACTTATGGAGAACCTGAAAATAAATTAGGTATCCACGCTTCTGCAACTAGAGAATTATACTTTAAAGATTGCCGTATTCCAAAAGAAAACTTACTTGGTGAAGAAGGAAAAGGCTTTAAAGTTGCAATGATGACCCTTGACGGCGGACGTATCGGAATCGCTGCTCAAGCACTAGGAATTGCTCAAGGTGCAGTTGATAAGACTGTTGAGTATGTAAAACAAAGAAAACAATTTGGTAAGAGAATTTCTCAATTCCAAAACACTCAATTTATGTTAGCTGATATGCAAACAGAAGTTGACGCAGCTAGATTATTAATCTATCGTGCAGCTATGGCAAAAGATGCTGGCGAACCATATGGTCACTTAGCAGCTATGGCAAAATTAAAAGCTTCTGAAGTTGCTATGGAAGTTACAACAAAAGCAGTTCAATTACATGGTGGTAACGGATACACTAAGAAATATCCAGTAGAACGTTATATGAGAGATGCTAAAATAACTGAAATCTATGAAGGTACTTCTGAAGTTCAAAAGATGGTAATCTCTGCATGGATGGGCGTAAAATAATAAGTACGAAGAATTTGAAAAGGGACTCGAATGAGTCCCTTTTTTGTTTCAAAAATAAATACTATTTCGTCAATGGCACATCCATTGGAGTTAAAATGGTAAGTTCTGCCTCTCCCTCATATAGTTTGTATGTACCTTTTTCAATAAAAACCTGAATTTCATCAATACCAGTAGCATCTATGGTGAATTTTTGAGTAATCTTTAATTCTCCCTTTTCCAAAGATTTATGAAATGACAAAGGATAAAAGCCTTCTTTGTCTCCACCTTTTGGACGCATCCAAATAACAAAATCATATCCGTAAATTGGCTCTTTATCATGGGATTCAACAACATATCTAAAATTATTCCCACCTTGATAATCCACCTCTAGGGAAAAGTTTTCATCTTCACTAAAAGCTCTAGCAATATCCTTAAACTCTCCTCCATCTTCCATTACTTTTGGCTGAACATTTGATTTACCATTTGGACCCCAAAGAGATTTTTCTGTTGGCCCATCTTCTCCTTTACATCCCGTTAGAAAAAAAAGTAAACAAATAGCTAATAGAAAACGTTTCATAGATACCTCCTTTTTGTCTTATATCTATGATAACATATGAAAGAGAAATTTTATAGATGCAAATACTTTTGATAGTTTTTCTCTAAATACCTTTATTTTAATCTGATACTTTGACAAAAAGAATTCTACCTATAGGTCGATCAACCACAATGGAAATTTTCTTATCTTCTGTAGTAAAAACATCCCAGACCTCAGGATTGTTTAAAGAAGAAGGTATATTTTCTGGATTTTCTGTAAAAATCATAGTGTCTTTACGACTGTAGACTTCCTGAAGAAATTCTTCTGCTAAAGCTTTTCCTTCTTTTCGAGTCAAATTCTTTGCCTCTAATTTATAAAAATCATCTTTATAGGATTTATAGCGATATTCTACTAAATAGTCATTATTGAAGGTAAAAGTAGCAATAAGACCTATTTCCCCATTGGAAAGTTTGTGAAGGACAGTGTAAGTTCCTTTTTCTCCTATTGTAAATATTTCCTTACGTAATGTATTGGTAGGATCAAATTCTTTCACCACTTTATTCATGATAATACTACGATCTTTATGAAGTTCTTTATCTAATTTTTTAATACTTGCTACTCGCTTCCCTTCGTCCCAAGTTACAGATAAACCTAAGCTTTCTGCAACAAATCGGATAGGCACAAAAGTACGTCCTTCTCGAATTACTGGTTTAACGTCTAAAGAATGTTTCTTCCCATTTATCATAAACTCCAATGAATCAGGAGTCATTTTTATAGTACTACTCCCCTTCTTAATGGTAATTTCTCGTTGTTCATCCATCCATTCTACTTGAGCATCAAAGGCTTCACTAATATATCGTAATGGAACATAAATCCTGTCTGATTCAATAAAAGGCTCTACCTTTGAATTTTCTTTATTTACTACCTTACCTTTTACCACCAATGTAAAATCTAACTCTTTAACCTCTTTTTCCTCTTTCTTCGTTTTTGAATAATAGGCATCTGGACATAATTTCTTGATTTTCTTTGAAGGTTCTCCCTTTCCAAAAACACCTCCAGAGAAAAATAAAATTCCTATCAAAGAAAATACTCCTATTCTTTTCATTCCCATTTTCATCTTACTCCTCCTCGAAACGAAATAAAGGTAAATCTTTATAATAATAACTTTTATTCATTATCATTATTATACTCTTTTCACCTTTATATGTGGTAACGAAAAAGTGAATAAAGAATGTCAATAAAGATACATTTTTATCTTTAAAGTATAATTTGAAATTGAGTACCTTCATCTGTGGAGGTTAAAATAATCTCTCCCCTATGCTCCTGCACTATATTTTTACATATGGATAATCCTAGTCCATTGTTCCCTTTTTCTCCTTTAACAAACGGTTCAAAAATTCTTTCCTGTAAGGATTCTTCTATTTTTTCTCCATCATTATAAAATTCTAAAATAATTTTATTTTTCTTTTTTCTTAAACCAAGACGAATCATATTATCTGCATATTTCATTTGATTTTCCATTAAATTTTCAATCAGTACCTGAATTGCTTCTGGATCTCCATAATATAAAATATTTGGTTCTATGGTAATTTCAAAATTTTTAAACTCTTCTGTTAATGTTTGATAATTAAGAATCAGCCCCTCAAAAAGAGAAGATAGGTCAAAATCTTCAAACTCTAATTCCTTGGCATTTAAAGAAGCATAGCGTAATAGTAAATTCACCTTATCTTTCATTCTAGCTGTTTGTTTTAAAATTGTTTCTAAAGTAGAAGGAAGATTTCCTTTTGGATAAATATCATCTAATGCTGAAGTCACGTAACTTTCAATTACCATAATCGGAGTTTTCATTTCATGAGAGATATATTGAATCGTTGATTGTTCCAATCTGTCTTTTTCCAATAATTCATCTTGCATTTTTTGAATAGCATTTGCCAATGCTTTAATATTTTCATCTTTCGTTTCAATTTCAAGATTTTGTTCTTTTAAATTTAATTTGGAAATTTTTTTAACATATTCTACAAGTCCTTCAATATTAGCATATAGTTTTTGACTAATGTAGTTAATATATAAATAAGAAACCCCTAGAATAAGAAGAGTAAAACATATGAAAGAAATAAGAATTTTCATAAAGATTTCTGCATAAATATCCTTGATCACTGAATATTTATACAGATATTCTCCTTCTTCTGTATCTAAAGTTACCATATAGAGAAGATGTTTATTGTCCACTTTTTCTCGATACATTTTTCGAATTTCCTTTTGTGTTTGTGCATCTTCTTGAATTTTTTTCCTCGTATTCACTCCATGGGTAGCTTGTAGCACATCAATACTATGAGTTGTAACCCCTAGTATCCATTCATTTTTTACTCCTAAGTCATCTAAATTTTCTAATGTATATTCATCAATAATCCTATCTTCAAAAATATTACTAAAATGATAAAAGGACCAATAATAAACAATTCCTACTGAAATACTCGAGATAATCAACACATAAATAATCGTTGGTCTCCAAAACTTACTGTATAACCATTGTCTTTTTGTATTTTTCATTTGTTAAACCTATACCCATATCCATAAATTGTTTCTATATTAAATTCTGGCATTTTTTTCCTAATATTTTTAATATAATTATCTACCACTCGATCGTACCCATAAAAATTCTCTCCCCAAATAGTACGAAGTAGAGTGTCTCTAGAAATTGCAATCGAAGGATTGGAGATAAAATAATAAATAATGTCAAACTCACGACTTGTTACATTAATCTTTTCTTTTCCTAAAAATATAAATCTTTTATCCACATTAATATGATAAGGTGCAATATCAATCATCCCCTCTTCCACCTGGGAGGTTTGTCGTTCTAAAACTTTTGAAACCCGATAAACTAGCTCTGCAGGTAAAAAAGGTTTCGAAACATAGTCGTCACAACCAAGCTCAAATCCTAAAACTCTGTCAAAACTATCATTCCTAGCAGAAATCAAAATCACAGGAATACTTGGATTAAACTCCTTTAATTGTTTTAAAATCTCCACTCCACTTCCATCTGGAAGCATAATATCTAAAACCCATAGGTCAAAAGTATCTTTAGACTTTAAAAGTTCTAAGGCCTCTCGTAAGGTACCTCCAGAACTTACATGATGTCCATCTTTTTCTAAATATAAAGATAAAATATCATTAAGATCCTTTTCATCTTCAATTAAACAAATATTTGCCATCTTAGCCCCTCTTTCTAATGTTAGATTCCTTTCACTTATCCTTTCCTTTAACACAATGTAACAAAATTCTATATGATCTTACAACCTATTTTTATTCTTATAATACAATTACCTTTTATACTTATACTATCTAAATAAGTAAATATATCAGGAGGTAAATATGAAAAAAAGGAAAAAGTTTGCATTGCCGTCGTCTATTACGACTTTGCTTATTATTACTGCCGTTATAGCTATTTTAACATATTTCATCCCCTCTGGAGAATATCAATACTTAAATGACCAGCCTGTTGCAGGTTCCTATGCTACAGTTCCAAGTAATCCCCAGGGATTATGGAATATTTTAGCTGCCCCTATTGAAGGTTTTAAAGAAGCCATTGAAATTATTTTATTCGTGTTAGTTCTAGGAGGAACCTTAGGAGTACTTTTCGACACAAAAGCCATTGATGCAGGACTGGGAAAAGTTGTGACATCCTTAAAGGGGAAAGAAAAAATCATGTTACCAGTAATCCTAATTATATGTTCCATTGGAGGAACTACTTATGGCATGGCAGAAGAAACCATTGCCTTTTATCCTATCATTATGCCTATTCTCTTAGCAGCAGGATATGACGTTATCACTGGAATCATGGTGATTTTCCTTGGTGCTGGAATAGGAGTTGCTGGAGGTCTTATCAATCCATTTTCCGTTGGTATTGCTTCAAATCTTGCAGGTATTTCTATCGCCGATGGATTATTTGTCCGTTTTATTTTATATATGGCATATTTAATCTTTGGCCTCATTTTTGTAATGAGATATGCGGGTAAAGTCAAAGAAGATCCGTCAAAATCCATTGTTTATGATATTAAAAACGAAGTAGAAGCTCCCTTTAATAAAATATCTCAAGATGATTCTGTCGTCTTTACCAAGAAGAGAAAAGCAGTACTAAGTATTTTTGGTATTATGTTCTTTATTATGATTGTGTCCATAATTCCATGGAACGACAAATTTAATATTACTATTTTTCAAAATTTTAATGAATGGATTCATGCACTTCCTGTTATTGGTCCTATCATTGGAAATGTACCAGCATTAGGGGATTGGTACTTTAAAGAAATGACCATATTATTTTTCATTGGAGC
>JAUNVD010000024.1 GCA_030537855.1 Tissierellia bacterium
TTTTATTCTTCTATAGCTTTGATAAACTCTTTCATAAATTCTGGTAAATCCTTAGGTGTTCTTGAGGTAATGATATGGCCATCTCTTACTACTTCTTCATCTACCCAAGTGGCTCCACAATGGATTACATCGTCTTTAATACTATAAAAACTTGTCACTTTTTTTCCTTTTAAGTCACAGCTACTTGCTAGAACCCATGGTCCATGACAAATGGCTGCGATTGGTTTTTTCATTTTATCCAATTCTTGGACTAATTTTACTGTATCTTCACATCTTCTCATATAGTCGGGAGAATAGCCTCCTGGGATCACTAGTCCCTCTAATTCTTCTGCTTTTATATCCTTTGTAGCAAGTTCACTTTTTATACTAAGTCCTGCTTTTGATGTATATTCCACATCTTTTTTTGTCCCTAATAGTATCACTTCGTATTCTTCTCGTAAGCGGTGATAAGGGTAATACAGTTCTTGTTCGTTAAATAAATCTTCTACTAGTATTCCTATTTTTTTCATTTTGTCTCCTCCCTTTTGTCCTGAATCAATGGTTTTATTTGTAACATATCCCAAATAAATCGATTCCCATCTACTTCTTTTTCTCCACAGTCTATGATATCAGTATGTCTTTGGATTTCCTCCATTAGTTTATTTATGGTTTTTCCTAAGTTTAATTCTTGGATTTTATAGCTTACATCTCCAGGAAGTACATGGCCGGAAATTTCAACGGCTAGAGAATTGGTTTCTATTTGAATATCTTTCCCATGTCTTTTTCGATATTCTTCTTTCGCTCTTTTGGCGATTGGTAAATTCCCTAATTCTTCTAATGCTTTTTCCAAGTCTTTATCATGGCGGATTCGAATCCACTTTTCTTCTTCCACATTGATGTTAATATTATTATTTTCTATTGTCAGTTTTTTAAATTCCATCATATTTCTCTTCTAGTTGTAATAAATATTCTTTTTTGTCCAATCCTCCTCCATAGCCAGTTAAGGCTCCACTTTTACCTATCACTCGATGACAAGGAATGATAATTGAAATTGGATTGTTATGATTTGCTTGTCCTACTGCACGAGAGCTTTTTGGATTTCCAATTTTTTCAGCAATCTCGCCATAACTACAAGTTTGGCCATAAGGAATTTCTAACAAAGCATTCCATACCATTTTTTGGAATTCGGTTCCCTTTGGTTTGATTGGTATGGAAAATTCTTTTCTCGTTCCATGTAAGTATTCCTGGATTTCTCTTTCCACCTGGTCTAGTAGTGGATCTTTATCTTCTTGTTCCCCTTGTTCAAAGGATAGTTCTACAAGATATCCTTCTTCTATTTTTATTTTCAGAGGTCCTATTTTCGTATCTATTGTTCTTTCCATGTTATCCTCCTTTTTAATGTTTACCCTGAAAAATTTAAGGTTAACATGGAAAAAGGGCAGATTTCTCCGCCCTTTATATTAAATTATTTTCTACTAAGAATTCATGTGCCACATCTTCTGGTTTTTCATGTAATTCGTCTACTTTATAGTTTAAATCGGTTAATACCTCATCGGAGAAGTGTTCTCCTAATTGTTGGAATAATTCTTCCAGTTCAGGATGTTCTTCCAGCACTTCTTCCCGTATTACTGGTATTGCATAGTAAGGGGGAAAGAAGTGATCGGTATCTTCTAAAACGACAAGGTTGTATTTTTTTAATAGTCCGTCTGTGGAAAACACATCGGTTACATCAGTATCTCCATTCATCAAGGCTACATAGCGATTGGAGCCGTCTATTCCCAATACATTTTCAGGTTCAAAGTGATAGGCTTTTTGTAATCCTTGTAACCCGTCGTCACGATTTATAAATTCTAAAGTAAATCCTAATCGTAACTCTTGTTGATGGTTGACAAAATCTTTAATGGTCTTTAAATTAAATTCTTTTGCTGTTTCTTCTTTTACTGCTAGAGCATAGGTGTTATTAAAGTTTAAACTGTCTAAAACATCAAAGTTAAATTTTTCTTTATAGTCTTTTTTTACTGTTTCATATACTTGGTCCATATCTGAAGATGGAGGATAGTTTAGAATATCTCCATAAGCTGTTCCTGTATAGTCAACACAAAAGTCGATGTCTCCAGATTTTAGTGCTGAAAAAACCACTTGGGTTCCTCCAAGGTTTAGTCGACGATTTACTTTAATATCACTATTTTCTTCAATATATTCTGCTACTAAATGACCAAGGATGGTATGTTCAGTAAAGTCTTTCATTCCAATGGAAATTTCATCTTTATTCCCTTTTCCACCAAAGGACAGTTGACTAAGGAAGGCTACAAGAATAAAGGCAGTGGCTAATCCAAGTCCCCATTTCTTCCGTTTTTTTGTTTTATTATATTCTTCTTTTTCTTCAAGGTATTCAGTAGTCATTCCAGGTGGTGTAATTAAGAATTCAATGGCTCCACCTAAAAAGTCTACGATTAATGCAAGGATACAAGCAGGGATGGCTCCAGCTAAAATTTGATAGTTATTTACCGTTCGAATTCCTGCAAAGACTAGAGTTCCCAATCCTCCTGCTCCAATAAAAGCAGCAATGGTCATAAGACCCACTGCTGTTACAGCTGATACCCGTACTCCTGTCATAATCACAGGTAATGCTAAGGGTAATTGTATCTTTCTAAGAATTTCCCCTCGTTTCATTCCTATACCTTTTGCAGCTTCCATCATATTAGGATCAATTCCTGAAAGTCCTGTATAGGTGTTTTTTATAATGGGAAGTAGGGAATATAGAATCACAACTACAATAGCTGGAAGGGAGCCAATTCCTAAGAGGGGGATGGCAAATCCTAATAATGCCATACTTGGAATAGCTTGCATCACATTGGCAATTCCAAGTATGGGACGGTTCAACCATTTTACATTTGTAATTAGAATTCCACCTGGAATACCAATGAGTAAAGCAAAGAAAAGAGAAAAGGCTGTTAACCGAATATGTTCTCCAAGTAAGGACAGTATTTCTGATCCATTTGCAATAAAGTATTCAATAAATCCCATTAGTTCTCCTCCTTATATTGATTGGATAATTCGTAAACTAGTTTCGATCTTGTGAGAAGTCCTAGTAAACATCGATTCTCATCAAGAACCGGTGCATATGATAAGTCTTGGTCTCGAAATATCTCCATAACATGAGGAAGGGTGTCATCTCTTTTCAAAGAAGTATATGGCTCTTCTGCCATTTCTCCTAATGGTCTTTTTCTATTTTTTTCAGTAAGGGCATCCCGTAATGTTACAACCCCTTTAAATTTCCGGCTTCCCCGTTCTACAATCATAAGGGTATCTACATGATTTTGTCGCATTTTGTTAAGACCTTGGAAAACTGTAAATTCAGGGTAAGAAGCAATTACATTGGTAATCATTAAGTCGGAAACTTTAATATAGTCTGGGTTGGACCATATCCGTCGTTCTCCAACAAATTCACTAACAAATTCATTCACCGGGTTTTTTAGTATTTCTTCTGGTGAATCTAATTGTAAAATCTTTCCTTCATCCATAATACATATTTTGTCCCCAATCTTTACAGCTTCGTCCATATCATGGGTAACAAATACAATGGTCTTTTTTGTCCGATTATGAAGTTCTACAAGTTCATCTTGTAAATCTCCCCTTGTAATTGGATCTAGGGCAGAAAATGGTTCGTCCATTAAGATAATATCAGGATCTGTTGCTAAAGCTCGAGCTACTCCCACTCTTTGGGATTGTCCTCCAGAAAGTTCTGAAGGATATCTATCCTTATAATCTTCATAGGAAAGTCCAACCATTTCCATCCATTTTTTTGCAATTTCTTGTCTTTTTGCTTTTTCCATTCCTTCTAATTCAGGAATCATTCCAATATTTTCTTCTACTGTTTTATGGGGAAATAGTCCTGTTTGTTGAATCACATAACCCATGTTTCTCCGTAATCTTATGACATCTTCGTTTTTAATATCTTTTTCATCTACTAATATTCGACCGCTGGATAAATCCTCTAGACGATTCATCATTCGTAATGTTGTTGTCTTTCCACAACCAGAAAGTCCAATCAAAACAAATAATTCTCCAGATTCAATGGTAAAAGATATATCCTTTACCACTTCTTGATCTCCAAAGGATTTACTCACGTGATCAAAGGTAATCATAAAACCTCCTATCATCAAATTTTAACTTACTTATTATTGTTACCCAAAATTATATATTCTAATACATTAAATATCATCTTGTGTTTATGAATAGTTTTAATTAAGTACAATCAATATTTTTATATAAAAAATCACCTGTACAATACAGATGATTTTCAGTCTTACATTAAGTTTTTTACTTGGGAAATAAAGGAGTTTAGTTCTTCTTCAGTTGTTCGATAGGTCATCACCAAACGGATCGCCATTTCTTCTTGATTCACATCTTCATCTTCTATTTCAAACATATTATCTTTTTCCAAATGTTCTAACCAAGTCTTTTTTATCAGTATAAAAATTTGGTTACTCACTGGAGTTGAATAAAAGGTTCCTCCAATTTCTTTCCATTTTTTTGCAAAGAGTTTAGCCATATGATTTGCGATTCTTGCATTTTCTAGATAAAGTTCCTTTCCTTCTTCTCCTTCTAAAAGTGCTTTGTACTGTACTCCTAGTAAGAAACCTTTTGCCATTAGGGCTCCATGTTGTTTCATATAAAAGGTAAAGTTCTTTGACATTTCCTTGTTAAAAAAGATAAGTGCTTCTCCAAATAAGGCGCCGTCTTTCGTTCCACCTAGGGAAAATGCATCACAGATTTCAGGGAATTGATTCCATTTTATATTTGCAGCTACCATAGCACATGCCATCCTTGCTCCATCTATGTACATATAGATACCAATTTCTTTTGCATATTCATAAAGAGCTTTCATTTCTTCGTAGGTGTAAATTGTACCTAATTCTGTTGTATTAGAGATATAAAGGATTCCTGGTAAAACATTATAAAAGGATCCGTAGTCTTTTAAAACTTCTTTTAGCCCTTCTACTGTAATTTTACCGTCTTGTTGAGGAACTGTTATAAGCTTATGTCCAAAGGCTTCTGGAGCTCCTACTTCATGGCGATGAATATGGCCAGTATCTGGTGTTACAATAGCTTCATAGGGTCTTAAATTAGCAGTTAATCCTAAGATATTGGTAATGGTTCCACCTGGTAGAAAAAAGACATCTGGGTCTCCCTTTGTCTTTTCTTGAATGATTCTTCTTGCTTCGTCACAATGTTTGTCAAAACCATACCCTGGGTTTGCTTCTTTTTTTATATTCTCTAGCGCCTGCCAGACTTTTTCATGACAAAGATCGTTATAGTCATTTACAAAAATATTCATATTTCACCTCTACTTCTTTGATTGAAAGTATTTTCTTTTTATTATATCATATGGGTAGTATGATTGGGACTTTCGCAAAGCCCTTCCTATGATAAGGTTTTATTTCTTTAAGGAGGATCCTATGAAAAAGAAAGATAAGCATGGTGCCAATTTATTTGATTTACAACGGAAGTATGGGTTTGCCCCAGAGGAGATTATGGATTTTTCTTCTAATATTAATCCTCTTGGCCCAAGTTCATTAGCCCTTTCCCATCTTAAGGAGGAACTTGATAAGGTTTCTGTGTACCCTGATCCAGATTATGTCAAGTTAAAAAAAGCCATTGGAACATATGCTCATTGCCAAGAAGATTCTATTGTTCTAGGTTCTGGTACTACTCATTTAATTGCTGATTATATACGAATTATCGGGCCAAAACGAGCTTTGTTAAATAGTCCTTGTTATAGTGAGTATCAAAATGAATTGGAAAAGCAAGGCTCAATGATTTATTATTATGATTTAGATTATTCTAAGGATTTTGTGATTGATGTTGAAGAAGTGATTACCTACATTCGTAAACATAATATTGATCTTTATGTGTTAACCAATCCAAATAATCCTACTGGTACTATTTTAACCATTGAAGAAATTCAAAAAATACTTGAGGAAACAGGGGTCAAGATGTTAATTGACGAAACTTATATTGAGTTTACTGATATTGAAAAGTATTCTTGTACCACCCTTGCCCAATCTCATCCTGGTCTTTTAGTAGTACGAAGTACTTCTAAATTTTTTTCAACTCCAGGAATTCGTCTTGGTTATGGGATTATTTCCCATGATGAAGTTAAACAGGAAATGAACCAAAACTTTAATCTATGGTCTATTAATATCTTTGCAGATATTCTAGGACAATATATGTTTTATGACAAAGAGTATCAAAACAATGTATATGAACATATTCAAAGGGAAAAAGATAGAATGGTAAAAAGTCTTTCTTCTTTAAAGGATATTAAGGTTTATCCTTCCTATGGTAATTTTGTTCTTTGTCAAATTTTAAAAGATGGTGTTACAGCAAAAGAGTTACGAGAAACCTTACTTCCCCACAAAATGGTGATTCGAGATTGTGTAACTTTTAAGAATTTAGATTCTTCTTTTTTCCGTTTTTGTATTTTGTCAACGAAAGCTAATGAGAAATTATTACATCATTTATTACAAATTTTTAATGATTAGGAGAAAGATATGGCCAAAAGATTTGAAAGACGTCGGTGGAGTTTATTTCTCTGCTTTCTAGCTGGATACTTAAATGTTTTAGGAATATTAATGGTGGCAGCCCCTACCAGTCATTTTACAGGTAATGCATCTCAACTTGTTCTGGCTTTAGGTGCAGGGGAAACAGGGCGTGCCTTATTGTTACTAGTATTGTTCTTTTCCTTTATTTTTGGTTCAGGACTTTCTGGTTTTTTATCTACGAAATTTGAAACAACAAAATTATATGTTCTAACTCTACAAGTTATCGGCCTTCTTTTATTGATTGCTAGTTTTTTCCCTGATATTCTTTTAGGGGCAACTATTGCCTTTACTTTAGGGTTTCAAAATGCCCTTGGTCTATATTATCGTGGAACAAAGGTTCGCACTACACATATTACCGGATATTTAACGGACCTTGGTTATGAATTAGGACATTCTCTTGGGGTTGGTAATCGTAATCTTTGGAAGGTGAGTTATTTTGGAATTTCCATTTTAATTTTTATTTTAGGAGGAGGAGTTTATTATATGATTCATTCGATTTCTATCTATCTTCCTCTACCAATTGCCGGTGTTTTCTATATTCTCACTTCTTATATTTTTAAGTCTCAAGATCGATAAAATCCTTCTAATGTTGTTTCCAACATTAGAAGGATTTTTTAAAAACTACTATTTGGTTCTTTTAGAAACTCTTCTTCCTCCCTTGTGGTTTTTCGTTGTAAGATCTTATTTCTATGGGGATATCGTCCAAATCGATCTATGATTTTTTTATGAGCTTTTTCAAAGTAAAGACTTCCTGGTTCTCCTAATTCTTCAAAAAGTTCCAATGCTTTTTTATGAATTTCTTTAGATTCTGAATGCATCCATGGCATAATAAGAAATCTTTTTTCCATGGTACTTAAAGTATTCATATCTTCTTCCTTTAAGGCTTCTTGGGATAAAACCAGCGCCATGTCATCTTGGGTAAAGGACCTTGGATCGTTGCGCCATAAGTTTCTAGAAAATTGATCTAAGATTATAATTTCTGCTAATCTTCCTTGAATCCTTCTACGCCAATGATACAATTCTCCTTTTCTAGCTCTTTCCCAATGGAAAAGAAATTTACTTCGAATTTCCTCATCAAATGTAGGGTTTTTTTCAAAGTGAAAGGGAATATTTTTTGGATCAAACCAAAAGTCTAGTACTTCTTTTCCATATTCTTCCTCTTTCATCTTTTAATATCCTCTATCGTAGTCAATTAAATTTTCTAGGTCTTCCCCATTTTTAAAATGTTCTAGATTCTTTACGATTATTGAGTATTTTCTTTCTGCATCATTTTCACTATGATAGGAAAGATGTGGGGATAAATACACATTGTCTAAAGTCCAAAGTTCAGAATCTTTTGGTAATGGTTCTTTTTCAAAAACATCTAAGGCGGCTCCTGCCACTTTTCCTGATTTTAGTCCTTCCAGCAAGACTTTTTCGTCAATCACAGAACCTCTGGAAATATTGATGATTTTCACACCGTCTTTTATTTTTTCTAAGAAATCTTTATTAAAAAAATGATCGGTTTCTGGAGTTCCTGGTAAGCAAAAGACAATATAGTCCATACTTCCTAAGATTTCATCTAGGTTATCATTGGTATAAATTTTAGAAAACTCTGGAACTTCTCTTCCTGAACGGTTGTAGCCAAAGATTTCCATTCCAAAGGGAGCCAGTCTTTTTGCTGCTTCTTGGGCTATAGTTCCTGTTCCTAAAAATAGTACTTTTCTTCCTACTAAGGTTTCCAAGGAAAAAGTGTTATCCCAAACTTTTTTTCTTTGATTTTCTAAAAATCTTTGATTTTGTTTTGCTAATTGTAAAATATTAAAGACGATAAACTCTCCAATAGGCAAAGCATAGGCTCCATTATTATTGGTTAGTAAAATTCCTCGTTCTTTAAAACTTTCCAAAGGAAGATAATCAATTCCCACTGATTTTAGGAAAACACCTTTAATTTCTTTCATCTCATCCCAAGGTAAATGCTTTAAATTTTGGGCTCCAATAGCAAAGTTAATATCTGATAAATCAGGGGTATTTTCTTTCCAATCCTTGGGAAGTCGATAGGTTTCATATCCTAGGGCTTCAATCTTTTCTTTCACATCTTCTGGTGTAACAATCTCTAATAATACTTTCATTTTTCACCTCATTATATAATACCTTTAAAAAAATCTTTCATTAATTGTGTTAACACTTCTAAATTATCTGTCATAATAGAATGTCCTGCATGTTTAAATATCTTTAAATGAATTTTGTTTGGAAAGAAGTTTCTAGAAAATTTAGCATCGTCAACAGGAATAACTAAGTCCTTCTCTCCATGAATCCACATAATAGGTAAGTCTAATTTATGGATTCTCCCTGTTCCAGGATGTTCTCCTCCTTCATCGGTAATATTAAATGTTTGTAATGCTTGTAGGATATCCTTTAAATTCCTTTGTTTCATGGTAGCTTTAATATTAGCGTCAAATTCATCTTTTGGAGGCATATTTAAATTATATATGGTGTATTTCCACATTCCTTGAACTAAATATTTATTCCATTCTTGGGATACATTAGATTGTATTTTCTTAAATGGACTTCGTATCGTTGTAAAGGGATCTATATTAGGTATTTTTATCCCTGACATCCCAAATTGATGGTTCATTCTTGGGAAATGTTTTAAAATATTTTTCTTTAAGTCTTGGGTCCCTTGTACTCCCACTCCTGAAAGAATGATTAAATCTTTCACTCTCTTTCTACCTAAATTAGAAGCTGCTACTTCCATAGCCACTCCACCACCTGCAGACCAGCCAACAAGATGGACATCTTTTAAATCTAGGGCTTCCATAAAGGCAATAATATCTCTCCCATAGGTTCGTAATACTCTTGCTTTTTTTCGATAGGAAGAGTCTCCAAACCCTCGTAAATCCGGTGCAAAAACATGGTACTCTTTTTCTAAAACTTCCATGGTCTTAGTCCAATGAACAGAAGATGACATATTTCCATGGAGTAATAGGACTGTTTCTCCTGAACCACTTTCCCGATAGGCAATTTTTTCTCCTGTGGTAGATTCTATAAATTTTAAAGGATAAAGTTCCATTCTTATTTCCCCTTCCTCTTCTTATATGCAGGTGTATCAGTTAAGGATTCTGCAACAGAAAATCCTGTTACATAGGTTTCTCCGTTTTTTTCATATACATCTACAGATAGAGTTCGTAGTAACTCGTATGGATTTCCAAGTACATAAGGAGTCATAATTTCTCTTTCTTCTGGAGAGCCTTTTGGCTTATATTTTACTTTACATCTATAGTGAGTCTTTCCTTTTTCGTCTTTAACAGGTAGATAGTCTATGATTTTACCTTTTCTTGGTGTATTGTCTTTTGTAAAGTAAACATATTCTTTTGTTATTTTTTTCGTATTTCGCCAAATATAATAATAAAATAGAATAAGAATAAGTGCAGCTATTAGGAAGTAAGGTAATTCTTTTATAAATTCTTCCCGTTCGCGAAATAACTTTGTAACATTAATCAAAAGAAATACAAATACTAAAACTGTGAAAAACTTTTTCACACTACGGTTGTAAAAAGTCATTAATTCCCTTTCATAACGAAAGGCGATTCTTGGTTGTTTTTTCTCCATAGGATCTCCTCTTTTCTAGTTACCCCTTTTATCTTAGAGCCATCTTAACTTATTACCCAACTTACCCAAAAATAAATCTTAGAAACAAATACCATATTATAATTTCATTACTGGCCCATATCTCTTATAATAAGTAGTAAGAGAACTTTATCTTTTATTATACCAAATAGGAGGAAATATGACGTATCAATTAAAAGGATTTGAAGATTTTTCTATAGATGAAAAAAGAAACTTTCTACTAAGAATGATTAAAGACATTGTCCAAGAGGATCATCATCCTCTTTCCACCTTGTCTAATGCCACATCTTTTATTATGGCATTACTTCCTGATTTAAATTGGGCTGGCTTTTATTTTTATGGAGAAGATCTTTATTTAGGCCCTTTCCAAGGATTACCTGCTTGTACGAATATTGAACTAGGTCAAGGAGTTTGTGGGATGTCATTGAAAAAGAGAGAAACTTTATGTGTTCCAGATGTCCACACTTTCCCAGGGCATATTGCTTGTGACTCTGCTTCCAATGCAGAGTTGGTTATTCCTATTTTTGACAAAGACAAATCTTATGGAGTCCTAGATTTAGATTCTCCAAAGAAGAACCGTTTCACAAAAGAAGATGTGGAAGTTATGGAAGAAATTGTACAACTACTAAAGCCTGTTGTTATTACGTTTCTAGGAGAGGATTAATATGAAAGAATTTTTTACCGATAAGGTTATTAATACTTTTAAGCCAGAGATGGAAGAAGCTTATCGTATTGAAAGTGGAGAAAGAATTATCGTCCATACAAGAGATTGTTATAGTGGAGCTTTAACGAAACCTACTGATTCTTATGAAAATATGGATCGTAGTGGCTTTAATACAGCTACAGGACCTTTTTATGTGGAAGGTGCTATGCCAGGTGATGTTTTAAAGGTGCAAATTATTGATTTGGAAGTGGCAAACCAAGGAGTGGCAGTGGTAGTTCCAAATGAAGGTACTGTAGGGTATCGTGTGGAAAAAAAGAAATTTAATTTAATTCCTGTTCGTAACGGAATGGTAGAATATGGTGATTTTACGTTTCCTGCTGATCCGATGATTGGAATTATTGGTGTAGCAACGAAAGATGAAGTGATTCCCACCAATATCCCAGGGGATCATGGAGCAAATATGGATACGAAGGATATAAAAAAGGGATCTACCGTCTATTTACCAGTCTTTCAAAAAGGAGGAATGTTAGCTTTAGGAGATGTCCACGGAAAAATGGGGGATGGGGAAAGCTCCTGCTCTGGTTTGGAAATTCCAGGAAAAGCCACATTACAAATTGACGTCATTAAGAATGGAGATTTAAAAATGCCCCTTGTGGAAACGGAAAATGAATTTATGGTCATTGCCACAGCTTCTACCATTGAAGATGCAAATGCTAAGGGAACAGAAGAAATGGTACGATTATTTCAAAAGATTTCCCATATGCCTTGGGAAGATTTATATATGATGATGGGTATGGTTATGGATCTTCGAATTTCCCAAGTGGTTAATCCTATGATGACGATTCGTACCGTCGTTCCAAGAAATTTATTAAATGGTCGTATGCTCTTTGGAAATCGTTGAAAAACCTTGACTTTTCAAGGAGAATTATATAGAATTAGTGAATGATTCTTAGAATATTTTTATTATCTTAAGATAATGTTAAGAGGTTATATTATGAGTGCACCAATATTAACATTGCCCACAAAGGTACATCTTCATCCTAAGGAAGATGTCCAGGTGATTGGAGCAAATTTATCACAACTGGATCAGGACTTTTCTCTTATTATTGATGTTCTAAATATCTCAGAACTAAATGTAGAGGAAATTGTATTTCAAGTAAAATTTTCTGACGAATTTGGAAAATATTTATTTGACGGTACAGAGTTTCAATTTGTAGGTAAAGATGCGGAAGCTTTGCCACATAAGGTGTACTTTTATGAACCTTTTGTGTTAGACGAACGTTTTCGCACTGCAAGGGCTGTGGAAATCCGAATCGAGTCTGTGGATTTTGCTGGGGGAACCCATGTATCCTATGAACAAGAAGAGGAATCTGCCTTTACGTTACCGATTATTAGTTTAGAAAAAGAAGAAAGAATTCATAATATTTTTGGGGAGGATGTGGTGACTTATGGAGAAAATATGGTCACTGCATGGCGCTGTGTTTGTGGTGCCACGAATGAAAGAGAAGAAACAGAATGTCGTAATTGTGGTAGAAACAAAAGTTTTGTATTAAATCAGTTAACAGAACCTTTTATGAACTTGAAAATCCTTTCTGATTTAGAAGGGGAAGATGGAGAAAAGGTGGATATAAGTTTTACTCAAACCCAATTAACGAAAGCCCCTGAAACCACCCAAATAATTCAAGAAAAAAGACGAAATTTACGTTCTAAAAACAGGAGAAGCGGATTTGGTAAAAAATCTCCCTTGACCTATCTTTTACTACTTCTTATGGTTTTGTCCTTAGTTGTTGGTTCTTATGCTTTTATTGAATCCTCTCGGAACCGTAAACATTATTTGGAAAGTATGGCAAAAGCCGAAAATTATACCCAAGAAGGTGAATATGAAAAGGCCTTAGATTTATATCAAGAGATTTATACTAAGGAGCCTTCTGAAGAACTTTCTGAGAAAATCGAAAATACAGACCATTTAACCCAATCAAAAGAGTCTTATGAACTGGGACAAAGGGATTTGGAAAATGGAAACTATCTTCCTGCTCTCCAAAAGTTTCAACAAGTATTGCCAGAAGATAAAATCTTTTTTAAACGAGCACAAGATGAAATTGCAGCATTAGAAATTAAAATTTTAGGCCAAAGTAAAAAACTCTTAGGAGAAGGGAAAAAAGAACAATCCCTATCCTTAATCAATGCATACTTAGAAGTAGTTCCAGAAAGTGCTGAAGCTATGAACTTAAGAAAGTCTATTTTAGAACCAAAAGAAACTTCAGAAGAAGAAAAGAATAAAATAGAAATTGCAAAAAATCGAGAAGAAGCTGAGGAAAGACAGGATGGAACGGAAAAAGATCGTTCTGCTATGTCAGAATTAGCAAATAACTTACTTCATTCATATCAAACCATTGTAGCTGGAGAAGCAAATTTAAGGGAAGAACCTTCCTTGGAAGCTACCATCCTTTCTGTATTAGTCCAAGGGACAGATGTTTATGTGTATGATACTTTGATTGAAGGAACCCAAAGGGTTTGGTGTCATGTGGAAGTCATCGAACCACAAGGAGAGATTCGAGAAGGTTGGGTTTCTAGTCGAGTACTGGAACGATCTAAAAACCAAGAAAAAAGACAAGCTACGAATTAAGTGGCTTGTTTCCTTCTTTTTACTTTTTGTTATATTTTTAACACAGGAGGGCTTATGAAATATTTACTTCGTGAAAAAAAGGGAGAAATTTTAGTATTTCTTTCGACCTTAGGTTTTGGTGCAATGGGAGTTTTAGCTAGAGGGGTATATGCTTACCATTATCCTGTACTTTCCACTTTAAGTATACGGTTTTTATTTGCTACTATATCCATGGCCATTTATATGAAATGGTCTGGTACTTCCTTTCGTGTTTCTCTAGATGAGTTTAAGCTACTTTTACTTTTAGGAATTATAGGATACTCTAATTTTTCTATTTTATATTTTGCAGGGGTAAAGTATACTGGTGCAGCTATTGTAGCCTTAGTGTTTTCGGGTTTCCCTGTTTTTATTGCTATTTTTTCTAAGTTGATTTACAAAAAACCAATTGGAAAAAAGAAGTCCTTTTTTCTTTTTACCTCTTTACTAGCTTTAGTCTTTCTAACAGGAAAACATACGCACAATGTTAATGTATTTGGAGTGTTTTTAAGTTTAACTGGTTCATTTTTTTATGCCATCTACACCATGTTTTTAGAACATCCTAAGGTGAAAAAAATTGATCCGGTGGTAGCCTCTTTTTATATTATATTTTTAACAACAATCACGTTATTTCTCCATTCTCTAATACAAGGTCAGCTTTTATTACCTTCAAATTTCCAGATCCTCTGGCGATTATTGACCTTAGGAATTTTTTCTACTTCTTTTGCCATTCTTACATATTATATGGGGGTCCAATATTTAGGTGCTATCAAAGCTTCTATTATGTCTAATTTTGAAGCTGTTGTTTCTGTTTTTTTAGCTATTTTATTTTTAGGAGAGCGGTTAAGTTTATTACAATGGTTTGGTGCTATTCTTATGATTGTATCCATTGTATTTGTAACGATATTAAAGGAATAGAAAAGAGGGAATTTGGTAATGGTCAAATTCCCTCTTTTTTACTCTCGAAAGGTGTCTCCACCTTCTATGGTTCCTTCTTCATATCCTTTTGTGAACCAATAGACTCTTTCCCTACTAGTACCATGGGTAAAGGTATCTGGAACAACATAACCTTGTGCCCTTTCTTGCAGACGATCATCTCCCACTGCTGCTGCACCATTCATTGCTTCTTCAATGTCCCCTTCTTCTAGGTATCCTTTTTCTTTTATATGATGGGCAAAAACTCCAGCAAAGTAATCGGCTTGTAACTCAAATCTTTGTAAATATTGATTAAATTCACGTTCTGACATTTGATTTCGTAAAGGCATCACTTTATCAGTAACCCCTAGTAGAGTTTGTACATGATGACCTGTTTCATGGGCTAAGACATAGGCAAAGGCAAAGTCCCCTGGTGCCCCTAATTGACGTTCTAACTGGTTTGCAAATTGTAAATCTAAATATATTTTTCGATCTCCTGGACAGTAAAAAGGTCCCGATCTAGCATCTCCAATTCCACATGCTGTTTGTGTCTGTCCTGTATATAGGACAAGAGTAGGTGGTTCATAGGTTCTTCCATATTGGGCAAAGATATCTGTCCAAACATCTTCTAAGTCCTGTAAGACCACTGCTGCAAATTCACGTACTTCCTGTTCACTTCTTGATTCTTGGTACTGGGTTTGAGCTGGAGCTTGACCAGTGTCTGTACTAGGTAAGGAACCTAAGTTTCCTCCTCCAAATAATAAATATAAGATTAATAGGATAACTCCAAAGCCACCTCCAATAGGAAGTCCTATCCTCGGCCCTCCCCCTCGTCTGTCTTCAATATTACTACTTTGTTTTCGTCCTTTCCACTTCATTCTCTTCCTCCTGAGCTCTTTCGTTGTATAATAAATTCTTACCCAAGTTTAATTTTCTTCAACATATTTAGACTTTAATTATGATATAATATCTATAAACTATTTGGTATACACCTTAGTTTCTCACCATGGATCCAAGTAAATACTTTTAAGAAAGGAAAAGAATCATGTTTAAGAAGAGAGAAACCTCCGAAAAGGATTCTGTGGATCCTATAGAGCAAAAGATTACACAACTAAAGGACAATTTTCGTGGAAAAAATAAAACACAGCTTAAGGTTTATTTGTTTTTTTACAAGGCCCTTACAGGTATTATAGTATTTATTAGTTTTTTATTTGTATTAGGATTCCTTGCAGCGAACAATATTATTAATAATCTTATGGCCTTAGCTTTAACTGCCCTTGTACTTTATGTTTTGTCCATATTTCGACCAAGGAAATATGCCATTGCTGATGTTTTAGAAGAGATAGACCTAGGGCATGAAGTAGATTATGTAAAGATGGAAGAAAAGGAAACGAAAAAAACAAAGGAAAAAAGTCCAGTAAAGCCTTATTTACTTAGTGATAGTAAGAAAGAGGAAATTTTAGCTTATCCTGAAGATGTACTAAAGGGTATTTATTATTTATCCTATTGGGAAAAGTACAAGGACATAGGATCTTATTATCCAATTAAGAAAGAAAAGATCCCTGAGGATTTAGACCAAGAACTATTTGTGACCCTGGATTTTCAGAAAGGTATGGTACACGAAAACAATTTTAAAAATATTATTAACATGCTTCTTGATTTAAACTTAGGTGGAAAAATGACAGAAAACAGTTATTTTAACACTTGTGTTAAGAATGTTGAGGCTTTAACAGAAGAGGATATGGCTCTTATCCATGATCATTATAGTTTTTTAGATTTAACGGAAAAAGGAAAAGAGGCAAAGCATAAACTTCATCGTCTCACTGTTCCTTTTCGAGATGAATCTTAACTTTTTTCACTTCTTTCATTATGTTATAATTTCTTTAGAACTTTTAAAGGAGGGCTTATGTTTTTATCAACTACTTATGAATTAGATGGCATTGAAGTGGAAAAGTATCATGGTTTAGTTTTTGGTGAGACAGTTCGAGGGATTAATATTGTAAAGGATATTGGAGCTGGCCTTCGTAATATTGTGGGAGGAAGAGCTTCAGGGTATGAAGATGAGGTTATTGAAGCTAGAATAGAAATTGTAAATGAAATGAAAACTAGAGCAGAGCAAATGGGAGCCAATGGTATTATTGGCATTGATTTCCAATTTGTTGCAATGGGTGCAGGAAATATGTTAATGGTAAGTTGTAGTGGAACTGCTGTTACTATTAAATAAATCAAGGGCTATTTTCTTTAAATATAGAAAATAGCCCTTTCTTTTAAAATATAAGATGTGCCATTAAACAAATAATGGGAAGTCCAATTATGGTACGTTCAATAAAGATTATAAATAAGTCTTTTAAGTCAATAGGAATTCTTGTACCTAATATTACAGCTCCTGCTTCTGATAAGTATACTAATTGAGTTACAGACATGGTTGCTATAATAAATCTTGCCATTTCTGAAGGAACGCTGGCTCCTATTACTGAAGGTAAGAACATATCAGAAAATCCTACTACCATCGTTTGGCTAACTTCTAAGGCATTTGGAATTTGGAATAGTTTTAAAATTGGTAAAAATGGTAACCCTAGCCAATCAAAGATTGGTGTACTTTCTGCAATGATTAGGGCTATCGTTCCAAAAGCCATAATTGATGGGAGTACTCCTAGCCACATATCAAGGACGGCTTTGACGCCAGTGGAAATATGCTTTCCATCTCGAAACTTTTTATTTGCTTGTTCTACTGCTAAGTGAAGACCCCATGAATGGTTGGTATGTCCCTCTGGAACTAATTCTCCTTTGTCCTCATTTTTCCCTGCATAATATTCTTCTTTTTTATTACGTAAGGGATAAATTCTTGGCATTATAATGGCACAAACAATTCCCACTAAACATATGGTTAAATAGTAAAACCCAAAATACTGTACCAATTCCACTTGTTTTAGTACTACTAAGGTAAAAGTGATTGATACTGCTGAAAATGTAGTAGCAATAATTGAGGCTTCTTTTGCTGTGTAGTAACCGTCTTCATATTGTTTGTTAGTTAAGGTTACTCCAATGGTACCGTCTCCAATCCAAGAAGCAACACAGTCTACACTAGAACGTCCTGGTAGATTAAATAGAGGACGCATCACCGGGGTTAAGATAACTCCTACATATTCTAATAGTCCAAAGTCTGTTAATAAGGGGAGTAAAAATGCTGCAAATAAAAAGATACTGAAAAGTCCTAAGATCAGATCCCCTAAAATTAATCCTCCTGTATCTTCAGACCATATGGCTTCTGGACCAATTTCAAATAAAGTAAGTAATGCTAATATAATAGCGATAATCCGTACAATAAGCCAAAAGAGATTTACATCAAATAGTCCTCGTAAGAATGGACTTTTAGTCATAAATTCTGGTTGACTCATTCGATACCAAATAGTACCAATACCTGTACAAATAATAAGTAATGTAACAATGGTTGGCAAAACGCTTTCCAATGCACCAGTAAGTTTTCCTGCTAATAATGCAACAAGTATGGTGGTTTCTCCTTCATATTGAAAGGGAAACATTAGTAGAAATATACCTAAAATCGATGGTACAATAAATTTTGCAATGTCTGCTCCACTATATTTTTGAGAAACCTTCCCTTCGTTGACATTTTTCATCATTGACCTCCTTTTAAGAAAACCATTTCATAACGACCTTATATCCCATTATAGCATAGAATCCATATTTTTTATTAATATTATTGTATAATTTTACAAAGAAAAAGAGCCGTTTTCACGACTCTCCTTTTTATTTTTCCGGTTCATTGACCAATAGATAGAAACTGGCATTAAAGTTATTAACATCCATTTCTCCTCCATAAAAATTAAGTTCTGTAAAAATAAACTTATACTTGATACCTTCAGACTCTCCTATAATAGATAATTCATCTCCAGAAAAGGCACCATCTCTATTTAAGGTTTCCATCTTTTTACCGATATCTAGTATTGGTATCCGTAGGATTTCTTTTGGTACTTCTTGGATTTTTGTAATAACGATTTGGTTGTTTTCTGTTTTATATTCATAAGGACCCGTTCTTACCACATTCCCAGAATAAATATCTCCTCGATAAAGTTGATGAAAGCCAGTAATATTAATGGCCTCTTCATCTACAGAGTAAAAATATTTATTACTATCTGCTACAGTTTCTGGTAATTCTAACTCAAAGCCTAAAACTTCTGTCATATCATCCATAGTAAAACCTTCTGGTAAAAAGGCAATTTCTTTTAATTCATGATGTCTGTCCATGTATTCTAAAATTTCAGAAACTTCATGTTTCACTTCTGTATTAATTTTTTTATTTCCTACAATTTTATCTCCTTGAAGCATTTGGTTTTCACGAAGGATTTTTTCCAGTCGCATACTTTGGCTACTTGCTGCGACATGGTAGGCACTCATAGGTCCAAAGGATCCAATAATCACAATAAAGAATAAGACTATTGCCAAGATAATAGTATCTTTTCCCTTTTTTATAATAAAGTAAATGGTAGCAAAGGTAAGCCATATTCCAAGGAGTAATCCCATATAACGATTTTCTGTAAATCCATATGCTTTAATTCTTAAATACAAAGCAATAAAAAACATAAGAAATAATGGTAGACTAAGGTAGGGGTATATTTTTACCACCTTTTTACTAAAGTCCACTTGTTTAAGTTTCACTTGAAAAAAAGTATTGGCTACAGAAACCACTCCGTAGGATAAAACTAATCCAGATATTAAGTGAACGGGCATACTTTTTGTGATAAATAATTTTCCAAAATAAATATAAAGGATCCCTGAATAAAGGATTAATAAGGGTGTGACAATATACATCAGTAAAACCCCAAGTGGTTTAGACATAGAGTATTTTTCGTAAATCACTTCTGCCTTAGGATAATTAGATAGAAAGACTCCTGCTTGGAAAGTTGCTCCACATATGTAAAAGGCATCAAAATAAGTTCTATAGTCTATGGGGATTCCCAGTAGTTTATCTAGAGCAAAGATGACTGAAGATATCCCTAAGTATAAAACAATGGTATAGGATAGCGCCAATGCTTCTGCATATAGGATACGTAAAATATAGGATACAAACCCTTCCCAACGATCTAATTTTGCAACAAAGGAACATCCAATAATGGTTGCAATTAATCCTCCATAGTACATATAGGGTCTATCAAGGATAAGTACCTGGCCTGTGGAATCTGGACGTAAAATATAATAAATTCCTCCTAGGGCAAGAATTGCTCCACAATAAGCAAGGGCAACAAGGGTTCTGCTTTTACTAGTTTTCTTTTCCATGGACGAAGCTAATAAACGGACTAGTAAAAATGCAAAAAATCCATAAATAGCAGTAAGTATTTCTCGTAAATAGGTAAAGTTTGAATCATCACTATGGTTTTGGCGAATTAAAAAATATGCTGCAATCATAGAAAATATCATAGGTATAGGAAATCGTTGAAAGCTTATTTTCGTGTTTTTCAAGTTTTTCCAAATTCCTCGTAGTAGTTCCATCCTTTCCTCCTTCTAAGATGAGTTTCTTCTTTTTCTTCATATGATAGAAACTAGATAAAGTAAGGAAAAAGAAGTTTTATATAAAATTGGACATGTTTTATTTCAAAGGAAAGTTCTTATTCCCTATTATTCATACATGTATCCCTTTTTTGGTATAGTATTATTATACCTTTATTTTGTGTAATTCATAGGAAAATATGAATACTGTAACTATTTGTAACCAATTAAAAAGAGACCCCTTGGTCTCTTAATACTCTACTTTCATAAGATATAACCCACAAGCATCCGCGGTTGGGCCGATATAAGATTTATCTTGATATTCTATAGCATGGATTAAATCTTCTTCTTCTTGTAAATGTCTACCAATTTGTATGGCAGTTCCCATAATTATTCGTATCATATTTTTTAAAAAGCTACGTCCATAAAAATCTACAATAATCAATTCTCCCTGTTTTTTTATTTTTATATTGTGGAGGGTACGAATCGTATCTTTTACAACAGCGTATTTACCCATAAAGGGTTTAAAGTCACGATTCCCTGGTAATGGAGTAAGACTTCGTCTCATCGCTTCCACATCTAGGGGAAATCGTATAAAGGCTGCACGATTATGATAAATAGGGTTTCGGTATCTTCCATTATAAATAATATAGCGATACCATTTTGCCTTGGCGTCAAAACGGGAATGAAATTCCATAGGGACTTTTTTTGCTTCTAGTACAGAGATATCATTAGGTAGATGATAATTAATCACTCGAGGAAGATTTCCAAGGTCGATGGTGGTATCAGAATAAAAGTTAACCACTTGCCCCATCGCATGAACTCCTCGATCTGTTCTACCTGCAGAGGTAATCCTCGTTTCCCTCTTCACCGTTTTTTCCACTGCATCTTTTAAGGTTCCTTCTATCGTTACCAAATTCGGTTGAATTTGATATCCATGATAATTTGTCCCTGTATATCCAACCTTTAATTTAATATTATGGATTCTTTTCATGAAAGAATACCCCAAATTACAATTCCTATGAAAAATAAAATAGAAATAATAAATAAAAGATAATCTTCTTTTGTCAGCTCTAGTTCATTAAGTTTTGTTCGATTATCTCCTCCACGATAACATCGAGCCTCCATAGCTGTTGCTAAGTCTTCTGCACGACGAAAGGCATTGATAAATAGTGGCACCAATAATGGGACTAAATTTTTTGCTCGATTCAATATATTTCCTGATTCAAAATCTGCTCCCCTTGCCATTTGTGCCTTCATAATCTTATCTGTTTCTTCGATTAGTGTTGGAATAAATCGTAGGGCAATGGTCATCATCATAGCCAATTCATGGGCAGGAACTCCAATTTTCTTAAGTGGTCCTAAGAGTTTTTCAATTCCATCGGTAAGTTCAATTGGTGAGGTTGTTAAGGTTAATAATCCTGTTCCTGTTACTAATAAAACTAATCGGATGGCCATAAATAAAGCTTGATGGAAGCCTTGGTCTGTAATTTTTAAAAATCTCCATCTCCAAACAATATCTCCTGGGGTAAAGAGAAGATTAATAATAAATGTAATAATCAAAATCCACTTTAAGGGACGAATCCCTTTTAACACAATTTTTACCGGTAGTTTCGATAGATGTACTACTAAAAATAAATAAGCTACTACAAAAACATAGGGTAAATAGGTTTTTATAAAAAATAGGGAGATGATATAAAGAAAGATAAGGATTATTTTAAATCGAGGATCCAGTCTATGGACTGGTGTTTCCCCGGGAAAATACTGTCCAATAGTAATATCTTTAAGCATGATCCCTCTCCTTTAAATACTTCAAAATCACTTCTTTAGCTTCTTGTACTGTAATAGCATCTGTAGGAATTTCTTTTCCACAGACCTTTTTAAATTCCTTGATAAATCCATTAATTTGAGGAACTCCCAGTCCCATAGTACGAAGTTTTTCATCTTGACGGAAAATATCTTTAGGATTTCCATCCATAGCAATGGTTCCTTTGTACATAACAATCATACGATCAGCAAGATCTGCCACATCTTCCATACTATGACTAACTAAGATAATGGTAATCCCCTTCTTTTTAAATAATTCTTTAACTTCTGATAGGATTTCATCTCTACCATGGGGATCTAGTCCAGCTGTAGGCTCATCTAAAACCAAGACCTTCGGTTCCATTGCTAAAACTCCTGCAATGGCTACTCGTCTCTTTTGTCCTCCAGATAATTCAAAGGGAGAACGGTCTTTCATATCTTCATAGGAAAGTCCAACTGCTTCCATAGATTCTTTTACCCTTCGTTTTATTTCTTCTTTATTGCATCCTAGGTTAATCGGTCCAAAAGCAATATCCTTTTCCACCGTTTCTTCAAATAATTGGTACTCTGGGTATTGAAACACCAATCCAATTTTTTGGCGTATATGTTTTAAACTCTTCGTCTCTCGTAAAGATTCTCCTTCCACATAGATGTCTCCTGTGGTAGGTTTTAAAAGTCCATTTAATAATTGAACTAAGGTGGATTTTCCAGAACCTGTATGACCAATAAGTCCAATAAATTCTCCTTCTTCTAAGGTTAAGTTAATATTATCTAAGGCCTTTTTTGCAAAAGGGGTATCAGGACTATAAATATAGGATACATTTTTTAATGTTAACATTGACATAGGGCTTTCACCAATTCCTCTATCTGTAGTATTTTTGTGCTAATATCATACCCTTCTTTTTTTAATTCATAGGCCAATTCTGTTACTTGAGGAACATCTAATCCAATTCCTTTGATTTGGTCTACATGACTAAAGACTTCACGAGGTTCCCCGTCTAAGATAATCTTTCCCTTTTCCATAACAACTAATCTCTTAGCAAGGGCTGCCTCGTCCATATAATGGGTAATTAAGACAATTGTTTTATTTTGTTCTTGGTTTAAACGAAGAATGGTATCCATTACTTCTTTTCTTCCATTAGGATCAAGCATTGCTGTAGGTTCATCTAAAATAATATAGTCAGGAACCATAGCAAGTATACCAGCAATCGCCACTCTTTGCTTTTGTCCTCCTGACAATAAATGGGGGGCATGTCTTTTATATTCTTCCATTCCCACAATTTCCAAGGATTGATCTACACGTCTTCGTAACTCTTCCCTAGGAACTCCTAAGTTTTCAGAACCAAAGGCTACATCTTCTTCTACTGTTGTAGCTACAATTTGATTATCAGGGTTTTGAAAGACCATACCAGCTAAAGCACGAATATCCCATAGCTTTTCCTCATCAGTGGTAAGCATTCCTTCCACCTTAATTTCTCCTGTATCTGGTAATAAAAGACCATTTATAAGTTTCGCCAAGGTAGATTTTCCTGAACCATTATGTCCAAGGATGGCAATGAATTCTCCTTTTTCTATATTTAAAGATAAGTCGTCAATCGCTTTTGTCATCGGCTCTTCCTGCCCTGGGTAAGAAAAGCTTATATTATTTATTTCTATCATAAATACCTTCCTCTCAAAAACACTATAAGTAGTGTACCACAAAGGTCTTTTTAATCCAATAAAAACTTAATGTCCCACCTTTTCAAGAACTTAGAAAAAGGACCCTTTATGGATCCTTTTATTATGCATAAGAATATTTTAAAAATCCAGCATAAACCTTACATAAAATTGCTCCAAAAATTGTGTTAAGGGCTGCTGTTGGAAGAACAATCGCTACCATCATAGGAAAGAAACCTGCTCCTCCAGGAAGTCCTACAAGGGCCATCGCTGAACCTAAAAAGATTGCTCCGCTTATAATTGTACCAATTCCTGTTAATATGGCTACTGCCTTTGTGGAACCTTCTGTTACATTAAAGGTTTTGATTAATCCAAAGACAATCATTGATGTAATAATCTTATCGATAACTGAAGGGATTTGTCCCCCTGGAAAGGAAGTGGTTAGTGCTGCAAGTGCTGCTGCTACAACTCCAATGGCGATAGTCGCCTTAAGGTCCCTATTAATAATCAAGGCAAAGAATAATGTTGCCAATAAAAAGTCCGGTTTTACTCCATTTACAATCCCAGGAATCATGTGTAATATGGTTCCTACTGCCAATAAAACTGCTGCCATAACTAAATTTTTTGTTTTCATTTTTTTCTCCTTTTCTTTCCCGAAAAAAGTTTGTAGAAAAATAAAAAAACCATTTACTCCTATTGTAGGAGCAAATGGTATATTCGCGGTGCCATCCTATTTATGCCATAAAAGGCATATCTCATTTCGGATACTAACATATCCTATCTCGATAACGGGAGATCCGTCTCAGCTACTTACATTCGCCTCGCATTCATAGACCCATTCACAATAGACGCCTTACCGATTCACACCAAACATCGGCTCTCTTGAAAGACTTATCCACTGCTACTATTTTCTAATCAACACTTTTTTCAGCAGTTTTTTTATTTGTTAACTATCATACCATGATAAAAACATTTGTCAAGGATATTTTTCATTTTTTTCAAAAAATTTACAAAATTTTCATATCTTGTACCAAATTTCTTAGTACTTTTGTATCTTTACTACAGTCTGTCTTATTTCTATTTTAGTATAAAGTCTTTTACAAATCTTTAGAACGTAAAGAATTTCCACAGTTTGAACAAAATAAAGCCCCTTCTTTCACTGTTTCACCACATTGGGAACAAGTGGAATTCCCTGTATTTTTTTCACCACAGTAATTACAAAACTTTGAATTTTTATCTATCGTCTCTCCACAATTTTTACAAAGAATCATTCCACTATTTTCAAGTTCCTTTTCTTCGTATTCTTTTCGTTCATATTCATAGTTTTCAAGGATATCAATATAAGCATTTACACTTTCTGGCATATCTTTTTTATGAAGTGCCCCATAAGCACCTAATTGTTCATACAAATCATCTGCTTCTGATTCTAAACGTACAATGGTCCTTTGAATATCCTCTGGTGGAATATTATAATCCTTTGGTGTGAATTCTTCTTGTTTCGTTCCACATTCTGTACAATAAACTGAGGATAATTGAATTTCTGATTTACAGTTCCCACAAATTTTTTTATCATTTGCTGCCAATAAATCCTTTCTTTTTTTCTCTATATCTTTTTCTTTTTCTTGAATGGCATGAAGCAAATCAGTCACCAACTGTCCATTTGAAATATTCAAACGCACCATTTCTTTTCCAATTTGTACTTTAGCTTCTTGTATCTTTTTGTTAATTCCATCTATTTTTAAATTGGAAAGATTGGACTTTATATATCGATTTCCAGTATCAATAGTATCTTTTACATATTTATTTCCCGCCCCAAGTACATCTTTAATTCTTCCAAAATCATAGGATTTTTCTTTTGCCGGTTGAACATTACCCATAAGTTCATTTGCTTTTTGGGATTTCGACATAAAAATACCTAAGATGACAAAAATAGACATATAAATGGACTTTCGAAAAGCTCGAAAGGTAGCAGAAAGTAGACCTTTAAACATATCTAAACTTTGCGCTTCCATTTCAGACTTCACTGCAATGGTTAAAATAATCATATACACAATAAGTAAAACAGACAAAATGGTAACTAAAATATCATAGCCAGTTCTTTCTACCTTTGGAACAAAAAAGGCAGAGACCATCACAATGGTTTGTAAGATTACAAACACAATCAAAATAACCAACCTTATCTCAGAACTTGACCCAAGGTTAATGTACTGATTAACATCATTTACCATATCTGCTTTCATCAAAATATCAAAGGGACTTACCTTGATAAGATGTAAATCAAAAACTGGTCCAAACCAGGTGAAAAGAAGGAGCACCAATCCTAAGCCCCAAAAAATATAAAAAAT
This sequence comes from Tissierellia bacterium, assembly GCA_030537855.1. Lineage (GTDB taxonomy): Bacteria > Bacillota > Clostridia > Tissierellales > Peptoniphilaceae > JAUNVD01. The sequence goes on from JAUNVD010000024.1 coordinate 25,729, forward strand.
TCTATGATTCCGAATAGATCTAGAAGCCATATGAAACCTCCCTACAGAAATGATTATAATAAAAGAATAAAAATTATATTATTTAAAGTATAGCAAATTAGTTTATCCATTTCAATTTCAAGTTATGATAAGCATATTATAGATATTAAAGATGATCCAATTTTATTTATTGATATATATTTTATTATGAAAAAATTTGTCTCCAACTAAAAAATCCCCTCACCATTTACTATATGGATCCAGGGATTTACTTTGATCTTTTAGTAGTTTAAAATTCCATTAGATTTATAACTTTTCACTTTGTTCTAAAATATCTACAATCTTTTTAGCTGCTTCTCCATCTCCATAAGGATTGATCGCATGTGCCATTTTCTTATATTCCTCGAAGTCTTCTAATAATTCTTTACAAGCTTTATAGAGAGGTTCTGACTGGGTACCTATAAGTTTTGCTGTTCCTGCTTCTACTCCTTCCGGACGCTCTGTTTCTTCTCGAACTACAAGAACAGGTTTTCCAAGAGAAGGTGCTTCTTCTTGGATTCCCCCAGAGTCTGTAATTACAAAATAAGATTTTGCCATAAGGTTTGTAAAAGGAAGATAGTCTAATGGTTCGATTAAGTGAATTCTAGGATGATCTTTTAAATGACGATCTGAAATTTCTCTTACCTTTGGATTTAAATGTCTTGGAAAGACTACTTCCACTTCTGGATACTCTTCTACAATTGTTCGAACAACTGAAAATATTCGATCCATAGGATCTCCTAAATTTTCCCTTCGATGGGATGTTAGTAATATAATTTTTTTATTTTTATAATCTAAGGTATTTAAGATCTTATCTTCAAATTCATAATTTTCTTGTACTGTGTATTTTAATGCGTCAATTACCGTATTTCCAGTAATGTAAATATCCTCTTCTGGATAATCTTCTCGTAAAAGATGTTCTTTATTTCTCTTTGTTGGAGCAAAGTGGTATTTTGTCAAAATTCCCGTTAATTTACGATTTGCTTCTTCCGGGTACGGAGAGTACAAGTTTCCACTTCGTAGTCCTGCTTCCACATGACCAATAGGAATTTGGTGGTAAAAGGCAGCTAAGGAACCTGAAAATACTGTTGTTGTATCTCCTTGAATCAATAAAATATCTGGTTTTTCTTTTTCTAATATTGGCTCTAACCCCTTTAAGGCTCCTATGGTGATATCCGTTAAAGTTTGACCATGTTTGAAAATATTTAAATCGTAATCTGGAACTATCTCAAAAATTTTTAATACTTGATCTAACATTTCTCGATGTTGTCCAGTAACTGCAACAACCACTTCCATAGTTGGTCGTGTTTTTAATTCTTTTACTATTGGAGCCATTTTAATGGCTTCTGGTCTTGTTCCAAATACGGTTAATACCTTCATTCCTCCTCCTCCTTACTCTTAAACATCCCACTCATTGCTGCTATAAAGATAACTCCTAAGATAATCAACACAGATAGAATAAATCCAGTTTTTGAGGAAAAGCGACTAGCAGTATTTGCTAGTACTCCAAAGATAACAGATATTACGTATAATGCAGTAACTGTTTCTCTTTGGGTCATTCCACGACTTAGTAATCGATGATGTAGATGTCCTTTATCTGCAGACATAATATTTCTTCCACTTACCATTCTTCGTAACATGGCAAAGGTTGTATCGAAAACTGGTACTCCTAGGATAATTACTGGTAATAATATGGTGATAATTGCTGCTGATTTCATAACACCTTCAATGGAAATATAGGATAGGACAAATCCTAAAAATAATGCTCCAGTATCCCCCATAAAAATAGATGCAGGATTAAAATTATATGGTAAAAATCCTAAACAAACCCCAGCTAATATAGCAGCCACTATTGCCACTTCATAATTAGCAAATCGATTGGCGATAAACATAAAAGAAATCGCACAAATCATAGAAACTCCTGCAGCCAAGCCATCTAGTCCATCAATTAAGTTGATTGTGTTTGTAATTCCCATAATCCAAAAAATGGTAAAGGGAATGGCCAATAGTTTAAGGGAAATTAAATCATATTCAATAAATGGATTGGTGAAAAATTCTATTTTTATATCCCCAAGTAAAAGGATGATCGCAGCAATCCCTTGAAAAAGAAGTTTTCCCTTGGGAGAAAGTCCTTTATAATCATCAATAAATCCACTAATGGTTATAATGGTTGCTCCTATAAGAAGGGCAATGGTCTCCTTATGTAAACCGATAAATAGGATTACCCCTATAACAAAGGCTCCATACATCGCCAATCCTCCTGCTAGAGGAATCGGCTTTTTATGGACGCGTCTTTCGTCTTTTGGAACGTCAATCACTTTAAAACGACAGCTCCCTCGTCGTACGAAAGGTGTAAATATTAAGGATAGTAATGCCGCTACAATAAAGGGCACCCACATTTCAATCATAGTAAACTCCTATTATTTCGTGCCAAATAGTCGATCCCCAGCATCTCCAAGCCCTGGTAAAATATAAGCGTGGTCATTTAAACAGCGATCTATACTTGCTACATATAAGTCAATATCCGGATGTTCTTTGTGAAAAACTTCAATACCTTCAGGTGCAGCTAGGATACAAAGTGCTTTGATTGTTGTTGCTCCACGATCTTTTAAAAACTGTGCAGCTGCACTTAATGAGCCTCCTGTTGCCAACATAGGATCTAATAAAATCATTTGGCGCTCTGCAATATCTTTAGGCATTTTACAATAGTACTCTACAGGTAATAATGTTTCTGGATCTCGATACAGTCCAATATGACCAACACGAGCCCCAGGAATTAAAGAAAGTAATCCATCCACCATACCAAGACCTGCTCGTAGTACTGGTACAATTCCCACTTTTTTCCCAGAAATTACCACTCCCATAGTCTTTTCCATTGGAGTTTCAATTTCAATTTCCTTCGTTTCAAAATCCCTTGTTACTTCATAACCCATCAAAGTTGAAATTTCTTTAACCAATTGTCGGAAGTCCATGGATGATGTGTTTTTCTTACGAAGTAATGTTAACTTATGTTGAATTAACGGATGATCTGTTACAAATACCTTGGCCATTTTTCACACTCCTTTATATCATTCCTATTATAGCATATTCCTAAGTATATCAAATGATTATCCTTCTAATTTTGCTACCCTTCTTTCGTGACGGCCACCTTCAAAGTCTGTTGTTAAAAAGGCTCGAACACATTCTTTTGCCATATCTAGTCCAACCATTCGTCCTCCAAGGGAAATCATATTAGCATTATTGTGTCTACGACACATCTTAGCACCATAAGGTTCCCAAACTTGGGCACATCGTATTCCTTTTACTTTATTGGCAGCTATGGAAATACCAATTCCTGAACCACAACATACAATCCCAAAATCCACTTCTCCTTTTACCACTCCTTGTCCTACAGCCTTGCCGAATTCTGGGTAATCTACAGAATCTGTGGAGTGGGTTCCATAATCTTTTACATCATACCCTAATTCCTCTACATATTTTTTTAGCTCCTCTTTTAAGGCAAAGCCTCCATGATCTGATCCAAGTCCTATTATCATAGTATTTCCTCCAAGTCTTTCCATAAAATTTCTAAGTTTTCTTCAATCATCTTTGCTGCCTTTTCATAATCTTCTAATGTACCTTGCCATGGGTCGTAAATTTCCGTTCCCCCATGGTCCCAAAAACAATAGATTTTATCTTTTACATTTGGATATTGAATCAATAAATCCTCTGCAATATTCTTTGTTAAAGGAACCAGTAATCTACTATCATCTAAAAGATAGTCATTAACTCTTCGGGAACTAAAGGTTTTTCCTTGAATTCCTCTTTTCTCCAAAGTGATTAGAGAGTTTTCATTCATCACATCTCCATAGCAACCGTATAATCCAGCAGAAGAAAAGGTATAGGGCAGTCCATGTTCTTTTGCATACTCCTTTGCTATATACTCTGCCATTGGACTACGAGCCGTATTTCCAATACAAATAAATAAAATCATAATCCTAAAACCACCTTTCCTCCACATGCCTTTAATAATCGATTCATAATTCCTGCTCCCATTCCTGTTAATTCAAAACCTTCAATATAAATATAATCCATTCCTTCTTCATCACAATAACGAAGTTGGTCAAAAATATTATGGGCAACTTCTCGTAAATCTGTTCGAGATCCCATATTTAAAAGTAAATCTGCTCCTTGGTACATTTCAATAGTTTCAGTTGTTGCCATAACTCCAATTTTTTTATGAGGATTTTCCTTAATTCTTCGATTCACTTCTTTCGCCACATTAGATAAATTACCACCAAATAAAACACATTCAGCCTTTGGAGCATAATGTTTATACTTTTGACCTGGTGACTTAGGTAATTTCTTCGAATGGGCTTGGATAAGTCCTTCGTCCATTCTCACATCTCCAAGGAGAACTTTAAGCTCTTCCACAGTAACAGAACCTGGACGCAATACCATAGGTGGGTCAACAGTTACATCTAAAACAGTTGATTCAATGCCAACATCTGTAATACCTCCATCAACTATCATATCTACCTTACCCATTAAGTCTTCCTTAACATGGTCTACCTTTGTAGGGCTAGGTCGACCAGACACATTAGCAGAAGGTGCAGCCACAGGGATATTAGCCTCTTTTAAAATCGCCTCTGCAATAGGATGGGATGGCATTCTAATAGCAACAGTATCTAGACCTGCTGTTACATTTTCCGGCACATCAGGGTTTTTATTAAAGATAATCGTTAAAGGTCCTGGCCAAAACATAATCATACAATCCTTAGCAGCTTGTGGTATTTCTAAAACTAATTCTTCTACCTGTTCTTCCCTTCCCACATGGAGAATTAAAGGATTATCTCCTGGTCTACCTTTTGCTTTAAATATTTTATCAACGGTTTCTTGATATCTTCCATCCGCTCCTAAGCCATAAACTGTTTCTGTTGGAAAAACCACTAATTTTCCTTCTTGTAATGCATTTGCTGCTTTTTTAATTTTATCCGTGTCCATTGTTGAACTTATATGTAAAATTTCTGTTTCCATAAAATCTCTCTTTTCTAAAATCCTAACAATTATAAAATTATTCTTTAATCTCTTTTTATTTTAACACCCTTTCCCAATGGTAACAACTTTCAAGGGAAACTTTCTATTTTTCCAATAAAAAAGGAGTCTTTCGACTCCTTTCCCACAACGCACCTTATTTTAACATAGATTTCATAAACCAGATTTCTTTGTCATATCCTGCAACATGATCTTCTAACATTGCAACTAAAGTGAAATCTCCTGCTTCATCTGCTTTATTACGAAGTTCTGTTGCAAATTCTCTTGTTTTTTCCACATCTTTTAAAACAATTTCAATGGCTTCCTTATTAGTATAGTCCTTCACTGGTAACTCTTCAATTTGAGTTAGTTCTAAAAATTCTTTTAAGGATGCTGGCGGAAATTCTTCACGCATTTTAATGGCTTCAGCCACTTCATCAAATTTTTCCGTACGGTCGTCATAAAGTGCTTCTAAAAATTCATGCACTTGTTTAAAAGCAAATCCTGTTACATTCCAGTGTAAATTATGAAGTTTAATATAAGTGACTCCTAAATCTGCTACATATACATTTAAATTTTTTATCATATTTTCCTCCTCTTTTTTATATATTCTCGTTTGATTCCGTTACAAACATCTTCTATATATTGTAAAATAGAAATGTGAAAAAATATAGTACCAACTTTGTTACTAGAAAG